>NZ_JBXASW010000063.1:16623-34288 GCF_058809745.1 Variovorax sp. MPBD4-3 | reverse complement strand
CCCATGCCCTTCATGCCGCCCATGCGCTTCATCATCTTCATGAGGCCGCCGCCCTTCATCTTCTTCATCATTCCCTGCATCTGCTCGAACTCGTTGAGCAGGCGGTTCACTTCCTGGACCTGCACGCCGGCACCGGCGGCGATGCGGCGCTTGCGCGTGGCCTTCAGCAGCTCGGGCTTGCGGCGCTCCAGCGGCGTCATGCTGTTGATGATGCCTTCCTTGCGGCGGATGTCGCGCTCGGCGCGGGTCATGTCGGCTTCGGTGGCCTTGGCGGCCATCTGCGCGGGCAGCTTGTCCATCAGGCTGGAGAGGCCGCCCATCTGCTTCATCTGCTGCAGCTGGCCGAGGAAGTCGTTCAGGTCGAAGCCCGCGCCGCTCTTGACCTTGGCCGCGAGCTTCTGCGCCGCCGCCACGTCGACGCCGGCCGTGACCTGCTCGACCAGCGCGACGATGTCGCCCATGCCCAGGATGCGGCCCGCGTGGCGCTCGGCGTCGAACACTTCCAGGCCGTCGATCTTCTCGCTCACGCCGGCGAACTTGATCGGCACGCCCGTGACCTGGCGCACCGACAGCGCCGCACCGCCGCGCGAATCGCCGTCGGTCTTGGTCAGGATGATGCCGGTGAGCGGCAGCGCCTCCTTGAAGGCCTTGGCGGTGTTGATCGCGTCCTGGCCCTGCATGGCGTCGACCACGAACAGGGTTTCGACCGGGTCGAGCGCCGCGTGCAGCTGCTTGATTTCGGCCATCAGCACTTCGTCGATGGCCAGGCGGCCGGCCGTGTCGACCAGCAGCACGTCGAAATAGTGGCGCTTGGCGTGGTCGAGCGCGGCGCGCGCGATGTCCAGCGGCTTCTGGTCGGGCGTGCTCGGGAACCACTCGGCGCCGGCCTGCTTGGTCACGGTCTTGAGCTGCTCGATGGCGGCGGGACGGTACACGTCACCCGACACGGTGAGCACCTTCTTCTTGCGCTTCTCGATCAGGTGCTTGGCCAGCTTGGCGGTGGTGGTGGTCTTGCCGGCGCCCTGCAGGCCGGCCATGAGGATCACCGCCGGCGGCTGGGCCGCGAGGTTGATGTCGGAAACGCCCTCGCCCATGGTGGCGGCGAGTTCGCGGTTGACGATGCCGACCAGCGCCTGGCCCGGCTTGAGCGAACCCAGCACTTCCTGGCCGAGCGCCTTTTCCTTCACGCGGGCGACGAAGTCGCGCACCACGGGCAGCGCCACGTCGGCTTCCAGCAGCGCCATGCGCACTTCGCGCAGCATGTCCTGCACGTTGCTTTCGGTGATGCGCGCCTGGCCGCTCATCGTCTTGACGAGGCGGGAGAACTTTTCTGTGAGGGCGGTGGCCATGAAAGAAATACCTTGTTGTCCGCTAGCGCGAACCGATGAAAAGTCGGGGAATCTGAAGCCGGTCGCGGGCGCTGCCCATTCGCGAAACACCGCAGAACCGGCTTCGCCGGGCCGCTGGTGTTGCCCCCGGTAGGGAGGAGGCGCAGCAACGCGAAGCCTGGGGGCGAGCCATTACACTTCACCGATGATTTTAGCGATCCCCTCTCCACTCGGCGTGGCGCTGGGCATCGCCACCGCCGTGGCCTACGGATTTGTCGCCGCCGCCGGGGCCCGGATGAGCCGCCAGGCGACCCAATGGGCCCTCGGCATTGCGTGGCTTTTGCACGCCCTGGCACTGGCCCACGGCCTCATGGGCAGCGAGCCGCGCTTCGGTTTCGCGCCCGCGCTGTCGGTCACGGCGTGGCTGGTGCTCACCGTCTATGCGATCGAAAGCCGCATGTATCCCCAGCTCAAGGTGCGGCGCGCGCTTGCCTGGCTGGGCGCGGCCGCGGTGCTGCTGGCCATACTGTTCGCGGGCACGCCGCTGCACGTCTCGGCCTCGCCCTGGCTGCCGCTGCACCTGGCGCTGGGCATCGCCTCGTACGGCCTGTTCGGCGCCGCGGTGGTGCATGCCTGGCTGATCACCCGCGCCGAAAAGCAGATCCGCCTGGCCACCGCCGAACCCCATCAGGGCGGCGTGCCGCTGCTCACGCTCGAACGCCTCACCTTCCGTTTCGTCACCGCCGGTTTCGTGCTGCTCTCGGCCACGCTGCTGGCCGGCCTGCTGTTCAGCGAGCAGCTCTACGGCACCGCCGGCCGCTTCTGGAAGTGGGACCACAAGACCACCTTCTCGGTACTCGCTTGGCTCACCTTCGCCGTCCTGCTGATCGGCCGGGTCCGCTTCGGCTGGCGCGGCCGCACCGCGCGCCGCGTGCTGTACGCCGGCTCCGCCCTGCTGCTGCTGGCCTACGTGGGCTCGCGCTTCGTGCTCGAAGTGGTGCTCGCTCGTCCTCCTGCATGAAATACCTCCTCGTCCTCGCGGTGCTCTGGGTCGCGATCTGGCTTTGGCGCAAGAACCGGCGCGAAGAAATGCGCGACGCGATGCGCGAGCGCGCGGCCAAGGCGCAGCAGCGCCCGCCAACCCCGGTCGGACCGCCACAGGCCATGGTGCGCTGCGCCCATTGCGGACTGCACCTGCCCGCGACCGACGCCATCGCCGGGCCGGGCGGCGCTGTCTACTGCAGCACCGCGCACCGCGACGCCGCCACCGTGAGCCGCTGACCACGCAGCGCCTTCGCCAATGAGTTCTCCCCTCTGGTCGCGCGGCGAGCCTGTCACCGACTGGGACGTGCTCGAGATCGGCGGCAGCGAAAGCACCGCCCTCATCCGGCTGTGGCGCGGCTTCATGGCCGCGCGTTGCTTCGTCGCGCTGGTGCTGGTGCTGCTGCAGGGCGTGGCTTTTGCGCTCGGGCAGACGATGCAGCCGCTGGCCATCGGGATTTCCGCCGTCTACCTGGTCACTGCCTGGCTGACCATGCGCTACACGCGCCTGCAGCCGCCGATCCGGGGCTTCACCGCGCCGTGGCTGCTCACCGTCGGCGTCGACCTGGCCGCCTTCACCACGCTGCAGGTGATGCAGGGCGGCAACGTCAACTACACGCCGCTGTTCGCGCTGCCGGTGCTCATGAGCGCGGTGCTCGGCACGGTGGTGGTGGGCCTGGGCACCACGTCCACCGTCACGCTGCTGCTGCTGGCCGACGCGGGCTGGCACTGGCTGCAGCAGCCCGTCGACTCGTCGGGCCGCTTCGTGCAGGCGGCGCTCACCGGCACCGGGCTTTTCGTGGTGGCCCTGCTGGCGCACGAACTGGCCCGCCGGCTCGCGCGCGAAGAAGCGGTGGCGCAGCGCAACCGCAGCAGCGCGCAGATGCAGGCGCAGGTCAACGACCTGGTGATCGAGACGCTGAGCGAAGGCGTGCTGGTGATCGATGCCGAAGGGCTGGTGCACGCGGCCAATCCGGCGGCCGACGCGATCCTCGGGCAGGGGCTGGCGAAGCTGACGCTGCCTTTCCCCCTGCACGCACAGCCCGCCTGGCATGCGCTGGCCGCGCTGGCGCGCCAGACCTTCGCGCGCCGGGCGCCCCAGTCGGAAGAAATTCCGGTGGCGCAGGCGCGCGGCGCGGCCCGCGAGGTGCGCGTGCGCACCCGGCTCACACCGGCCGACGACAAGCGGCTCGACAGCCTGTGCGTGATGTTCCTGCAGGACTTGCGTGAACTCGAGGCCCGCATCCGCACCGAGAAGCTGGCGGCGATGGGCCGCATGTCCGCCGCGGTCGCGCATGAAATCCGCAATCCGCTGGCCGCCATCACGCAGGCCAGCGCGCTGCTCAACGAAGACCTGACCGACCCCGCGCACCGCAAGCTCACGAGCATGGTGCAGCACAACGCGCAGCGGCTCGCGCGCATCGTGGACGACGTGCTCGATGTTTCCCGGGCGCGCCAGCAGCGCGTGCTGTCGCTGGGCGAGCAGGTCGTGCTCGACCCCGCGGTGCAGGTGCTGGCCGAGGAGTGGATCCGCCAGACGCAACGCAAGGGCGTGCAGGTGTCGCTCGATGCGGCCGGCAGCGACGTGCGTTTCGACGCCGAGCACCTGCGCCGGCTGCTGGTGAACCTGCTCGACAACGCATCGCGCTACGCCGGCAAGCGCGAAGGCTCGATCCAGGTGCTGACCAGCCTTCAGCGCGGCACCTCGGGCCGCCCCGCCCTGATGGTGTGGAGCGACGGCGCGCCGCTGGAGCCCGCGGTGCAGCGGCACCTGTTCGAACCGTTTTTCTCGTCGGAAAGCCGCTCCAGCGGACTCGGCCTGTTCCTGTGCCGCGAGCTGTGCCGGCGCCACGGCGCCACCATCGGCTACGAGCGGCGCGCGCTGGTCCAGGGCGGCCCGGAGGGCAACGAATTCTTCGTGAGCTTCGCCGCCAGCGAAAACCGGCTGACACAATAGCGCCGTGAGCATTCCCACCCCTTCCACCCAGCGGCCGGCGCAGATCCTGGTCATCGACGACGAACCCGACCTGCGCACGCTCTACGAGCTGACGCTGCTGCGCGAGGGCTATCGCGTCGAGGCCGCGGGCAGCGTGTCCGAGGCATGGCAGCACCTGGAGGCGGGCCGCTTCGACGCGGTCATCACCGACATGCGGCTGCCCGACGGACAGGGCATGGAAATCATCCATCGCATACAGAAGGAGCAGCGCAGCGAGCGCTGCGTGGTGATGACGGCCTACGGCTCGGCCGAGAACGCGGTCGAGGCGCTGAAGGCCGGCGCCTTCGACTACCTCACGAAGCCGGTCGATCTCAAGCAGTTCCGCGCCGTGGTCGCTTCCGCCGTGCAGGCGCGCAATGCCGCGCAGCAGCCGGCCAGGTCGGCGCCTGCCGCGGCGGCGGGCAACAACAACGATGCGCCGGTGGCCATGTCGGACAGCGGCGCCGCCGCGCTCGAGCGCCTCGTCGGCGATTCGGAGCCCATGCGCCTCGTCAAGTCGCGCATCGCAAAGGTGGCGCGCGGCATGGCGCCGGTGCTGGTGCGCGGAGAGTCCGGCACCGGCAAGGAACTGGTGGCGCGCGCGGTGCACGCCTGCAGCCAGCGCAGCGACGGCCCGTTCGTGGCCGTCAACTGCGGCGCGATTCCCGAGAACCTGCTCGAGGCCGAATTCTTCGGCGCCCGCAAGGGCTCCTACACCGGCTCGGCGCAAGACCGCGACGGCTACTTCCAGGCAGCGCGAGGCGGCACGCTGTTCCTCGACGAAATCGGCGACCTGCCGCTGGCCATGCAGTCGAAGCTGCTGCGCGCGATCCAGGAGCGCAGCGTGCGTTCGATCGGCTCCACGCAGGAAGACGCGGTCGACGTGCGCATCGTCAGCGCCACCCACAAGGACCTTCATTCAGAGGTGCAGGCCGGCCGCTTCCGGCAAGACCTGTTCTACCGGCTCAACGTGATCGAGATCGCGGTGCCCGCGCTGCGTGACCGCCGCGAAGACCTGCCCGCGCTGTGCGCCGCACTGCTGTCGCGCATTGCGCACGAGGCCGGAATGCCGGTGCCGCACCTGTCGGACGACCTGCTGCGCCGGCTCGGCATGCACCCGCTCGACGGCAACGTGCGCGAACTCGAGAACCTGCTGCACCGCGCGGTCGCGCTGAACGACGGCGACGAGCTGCACCTCGACCTGATGGGCGGCTTCACCGCCTCCGCCGAAGCCGCCGCGTCCGCGCCGGCGCCGCTGATGCCGGAGATCACGACGCCCGCCATGCTCATGCCGGCTCCCGCGCCGGTTGCGCCGCCCAAGCCCGCGCCGCCGCCGCTGCCGTCCGACCTGCAGGCCTACCTCGACCAGCAGGAGCGCGAGATTCTCGTGCGCGCGCTGCACGACAGCGGCTTCAACCGCACCGCCGCCGCCGCGCGGCTCGGCATGAGCCTGCGCCAGATCCGCTACCGCATCGCGCGCCTGGGCATCACCACGCCCAACGGCGACGATGGCGCGAGCAGCCATGCCGACGACTGAAGGCACCGCAGGCGGCAACGACGACGGTGCGCTCTGGCAGGCCGGCTGGTACCGCTTCGCGAAGGCGCTGCCCTCTCCGAACTTCGGCCCCCGCCCCGCGGGCGCGAATACCGACCTCGTCGTGATCCATTCGATCAGCCTGCCGCCCGGCGAGTACGGCGGCGACGCTGTGCAGCGGCTCTTCACCAACCGGCTCGACTGGGACGCGCACCCCTACTTCCAGTCGATCCGCGGGCTCGAGGTGTCCTCGCATTTCTACGTGCGCCGCAACGGCGAGCTCTGGCAGTTCGTGAGCTGCGACGACCGCGCCTGGCATGCCGGCGTGTCGTCGTGGCGCGGCCGCGGCAACTGCAACGACGACTCGGTCGGCATCGAGCTCGAAGGCCTCGAGGGCCAGTTGTTCGACGCGCCGCAATACGAGACGCTCGCGAGCCTGTGCGCCGCGATCGCGCAGCACTATCCCATCGCCCACATCGCCGGCCACGAGCACATCGCGCCGGGCCGCAAGCAAGACCCCGGCGCCGGTTTCGACTGGCGCCTGCTGCGCGAGCAATTGGGCTGGAGTCCACAAATGTTTCCTGCACAGGTGGTGCAGCGCTAATTTTTTCAATCGCGCGGCGGCTCGCGATGCGCGGATCGTGCGTCGCGGCAATGCGGAAATGTCTGTCGCTCGATCAAGCAACCATGCGCCTTGCAGGCCCAAATCGGCTCGCAAGCCAAGCCCCATGCGGCTTGCGCGACCATAGCCCAGTATTCACGCGGCATCTCTGCTGTTGTCCTACGCCGAAAGAGATGCCGGCAAGGCTTGTATCGAGACGAAAACGCTACATCTAGTGGGTTGTACACCCCTCGCACCCTAGATATAGTGTCCAACGTCCGGTCATCAACACCGGCGCGACGCCCGGCCCAGGCGTCGCCATCCAACAAGAATTGCCAACCGAGAGGAAGCGAATGCAAACTGCCCTGACCCCCCAATCGACCCCGCGTGCCGTTCCCTCGACGCCACCGCAGCAGCAGCGAGACACTGCCGGCTCCCCCAACGTCCAGAACCTGGCCCACTACCAGATCATCCGCCGCAACGGCGCCGTGGTGCCCTTCGAGCCGAACAAGATCGCCATCGCGATGATGAAGGCCTTCCTCGCCGTGCACGGCACGCAGGGCGCGGCTTCGGCCAGCGTTCGCGAGACGGTCGACGTGCTCACGCAAGGCGTGATCCGCGCGCTGGTGCGCTCGCGTCCGGGCGGCGGCACCTTCCACATCGAAGACGTGCAGGACCAGGTCGAACTCGGCCTGATGCGCGGCGGCCATCATGAAATCGCGCGCGCCTACGTGCTGTACCGCGAGCGCCGCACGCAGGAGCGTTCGAAGCAGGGCGAACAACAAGCGCCGGCCACGCCCGCGCTGCACGTGCTGGACAACGGCGAGCTGGTCGCGCTCGACATCAACGAGCTCAAGGGCCTGATCGAATCCGCCTGCGAGAACCTGGGCGAGAGCATCACCGCCGCGCCGATCGTCGCCGAGACGATGCGCAACCTGTACGACGGCGTGCCGCTCGACGAGGTCTACAAGGCCTCGATCCTGGCCGCCCGCACGCTGATCGAGAAGGACCCCGACTACACCTTCGCCACCGCGCGCCTGCTGCTGCACACGATCTTCAAGGAAATCATCGGCCGCGAAGTGATGCCTGCCGAGCGCGCCACCGCCTACGCCGACTACTTCCCGCAGTTCATCAAGAAGGGCGTGGACAACGACCTGCTCGACGAAAAGCTGCTGCAGTACGACCTGCCCCGCCTGGGCGCCGCCCTGAAGGCCGAACGCGACAACCAGTTCGACTACCTCGGCCTGCAGACCCTGTACGACCGCTACTTCCTGCACGTGCGCAAGACCCGCATCGAGCTGCCGCAGGCCTTCTTCATGCGCGTGGCCATGGGCCTGTCGCTGAACGAAATCGACCGTGAAGCCCGCGCCATCGAGTTCTATGAAGTGCTGTCGTCGTTCGACTTCATGTCGAGCACGCCCACGCTGTTCAACGCCGGCACGCTGCGCTCGCAGCTGTCGAGCTGCTACCTGACCACCGTGCCCGACGACCTGGACGGCATCTACGAGTCGATCAAGGAAAACGCGCTGCTGTCGAAGTTCGCCGGCGGCCTGGGCAACGACTGGACCCGCGTTCGCGCACTCGGCAGCCACATCAAGGGCACCAACGGCGAATCGCAGGGCGTGGTGCCGTTCCTGAAGGTGGTGAACGACACGGCCGTGGCCGTGAACCAGGGCGGCAAGCGCAAGGGCGCCGTCTGCACCTACCTGGAAACCTGGCACCTCGACATCGAGGAGTTCCTGGAGCTGCGCAAGAACACCGGCGACGACCGCCGCCGCACGCACGACATGAACACCGCCAACTGGATCCCCGACCTGTTCATGCGCCGCGTGATGGAAAAGGGCACCTGGACGCTGTTCTCGCCCTCCAACGTGCCCGACCTGCACGACCTGTTCGGCGCCGAATTCGAGAAGGCCTACGTCGCCTACGAAGAGAAGGCTGCCCGCGGCGACATCAAGCCCGCGCGCACCATCCAGGCGACCGACCTGTGGCGCAAGATGCTCACGATGCTGTTCGAGACCGGCCACCCCTGGATCACGTTCAAGGACGCCTGCAACGTGCGCTCGCCCCAGCAGCACGCCGGCGTGGTTCACTCGTCGAACCTGTGCACCGAGATCACGCTGAACACCAGCGACACCGAAACCGCCGTGTGCAACCTCGGCTCGGTGAACCTGCTGCAGCATCTGAAGGACGGCAAGGTCGACCAGGAAAAGCTCAAGAAGACGATCTCCACGGCGATGCGCATGCTCGACAACGTGATCGACATCAACTACTACGCCGTGAAGAAGGCGCGCGACTCGAACCTGCGCCACCGTCCGGTCGGCCTGGGCCTGATGGGCTTCCAGGACGCGCTGTACGAACTGCGCATTCCCTACGCCTCGCAAGAAGCCGTGCAGTTCGCCGACGAGTCGATGGAAGCCATCTGCTACCACGCCTACTGGGCATCGACCGAGCTTGCCCGCGAACGCGGCAAGTACTCGAGCTACAAGGGCTCGCTGTGGGACAAGGGCATCCTGCCGATCGACTCGCTCGACCTGCTGGAAAAGGCACGCGGCGGCTACGTCGAGGTCGACCGCTCGGCCACCCTCGACTGGGACGCGCTGCGCCAGAAGATCAAGGCCGACGGCATGCGCAATTCGAACTGCGTGGCCATCGCTCCGACCGCGACCATCTCGAACATCATCGGCGTGGACGCATCGATCGAACCCTGCTTCGGCAACCTGTCGGTCAAGTCGAACCTGTCGGGCGAATTCACCGTGATCAACCACTACCTGGTGCGCGACCTGAAGCGCCTGGGCCTGTGGGACGACGTGATGGTCATGGACCTGAAGCACTTCGACGGCTCGCTGCGTCCGATCGACCGCGTGCCGCAGGACGTGAAGGCGCTCTACGCCACCGCGTTCGAAGTGGAAACCACGTGGCTGGTGGAAGCCGCCGCGCGTCGCCAGAAGTGGATCGACCAGGCGCAGTCGCTGAACATCTACATGGCCGGCGCATCGGGCAAGAAGCTCGACGACACGTACAAGCTCGCATGGCTGCGCGGCCTGAAGACGACCTACTACCTGCGCACGCAGAGCGCGACGCACGCCGAGAAGTCGACGGTGCAGTCGGGCCGGCTCAACGCAGTGTCGTCGGGCAGCGATGCACCTTCGGGCATGAGCGCGCTCGAAGCCGCTGCAGCAGCGGCGAAGGCGCAGATGAACGCGATTCCCGCCACCGACATCGCGTTCTGCGGCGTGGACGATCCGACCTGCGAAGCCTGCCAGTGATGAGTGAATCGAAGCGCCGTCCGGCGCTTCGTTGAATCAGCGAGGCGCATGCGAAAGTCGTGCGACGGTCACTCGATGAAGCCATTGACTGACATCGCACGATGCATGCGAGCAACATAACAACCACATAAATGGCGTGCGATGTGAACGAGCACTTTGCAACTCACATCGTTACTCCGATAATTTGAGCATTGGATTTTTCTATGTTGACCTGGGACGAAGAAGTCAAGCCCTCCTTACCAAAGGATATGCAACAAGGATTGCAGCAGCACCACGCATCGACCGGCGGTTTTTCCGCGGGCCGTTCGGTGGATGCTCCGACTTCGTCGATTGCACAGCCCGCAGCAGCAACGCCCGCGGCCACCCAGCGCGTCAAGGCCTCCGACAAGCGCATCATCAACGGTCAGACCGACGTCAACCAGCTGGTGCCCTTCAAGTACAAGTGGGCGTGGGAAAAGTACCTCGCCACCTGCGCCAACCACTGGATGCCGCAGGAAGTGAACATGACGCGCGACATCGCGCTCTGGAAAGACCCGAACGGCCTGACCGAAGACGAGCGCCGCATCGTCAAGCGCAACCTCGGCTTCTTCGTGACTGCCGACTCGCTGGCCGCCAACAACATCGTGCTGGGCACCTATCGCCACATCACGGCCCCCGAATGCCGCCAGTTCCTGCTGCGCCAAGCCTTCGAGGAAGCGATCCACACGCACGCGTACCAGTACATCGTCGAGTCGCTCGGCCTGGACGAGAGCGAGATCTTCAACGCCTACAACGAAGTGCCGTCGATCCGCGAGAAGGACCAGTTCCTGATCCCGTTCATCGACGCCATCAGCGACCCCAACTTCAAGACCGGCACCCACGAGACCGACCAGACGCTGCTCAAGTCGCTCATCGTGTTCGCCTGCCTGATGGAAGGGCTGTTCTTCTACGTCGGCTTCACGCAGATCCTCGCGCTGGGCCGCCAGAACAAGATGACCGGTGCCGCCGAGCAGTACCAGTACATCCTGCGCGACGAGTCGATGCACTGCAACTTCGGCATCGACCTGATCAACCAGCTCAAGCTCGAGAACCCCGGCCTCTGGACCCCCGAGTTCAAGGCGGAGATCAAGGCCCTCTTCATGAAGGCCGTCGAGCTCGAATACAAATACGCCGAAGACACTATGCCTCGCGGCGTGCTCGGCATGAATGCCTCCATGTTCAAGGGCTACCTGCGCTACATCGCCAATCGGCGTGCACAGCAGATCGGCCTCGAAACGCTCTTCCCGAACGAGGAAAACCCGTTCCCCTGGATGAGCGAAATGATTGACCTGAAGAAAGAGCGCAACTTTTTCGAAACCCGCGTGATCGAGTACCAGTCGGGTGGTGCGCTCTCCTGGGATTGAATCTTTCGACAAGAATTAATGAATTCAAGAATTGCCCTTGCCACCGATCGCGCCATAGAGCGCGGCATGGACGAGGGCTCAGGTGTTCATGGTGCTGGGGCTCAGATTCCAACGCCATGAATCGCTTCACGCTACCCAACGTGCGTGGAGTGCTTCAATAGGTTGATTTTTTCAACTTGATCAAGGAGAAATAGAAATGGCAACTGCAAAGAAAGCGCCGGCTAAGAAAGCCGCTGCAAAGAAGGCTCCGGCAAAGAAGGTCGTGGCTGCAAAGAAGGCTCCGGCAAAGAAGGTAGCCGCCAAGAAGGCACCGGCCAAGAAGGTCGCTGCCAAGAAGGTAGCCGCCAAGAAGGCGCCGGCGAAGAAGGTAGCGGCCAAGAAGGCAGCACCGGCCAAGAAGGCCGCCGCCAAGAAGGCCGCCGCCAAGAAGGCGCCTGCCAAGAAGGCCGTAGCGAAGAAGGCCCCGGCCAAGAAGGCTGCTGCGAAGAAGGCGCCTGCCAAGAAGGCCGCCGCCAAGAAGGCGCCTGCGAAGAAGGCTGCTGCCAAGAAGGCGCCTGCGAAAAAGGCCGCGGCCAAGAAAGCCGCGAAAAAGCCCGCTGCCAAGCCTGCCGCTGCTGCCAAGAAGCCTGCTGCGAAGAAGGCTGCCAAGGCAGCAGCGCCCGCCAAGGCTGCCGTAGCACCCGCTGCTGCTCCTGCTGCACAGACGACGCTGAACCCTCAAGCTGCATGGCCGTTTCCCACGGCCAGCAAGCCCTGAGTCTTTTCAGCGGCCCTGAAGGCGCAAAAGCCCGACACCTCACGGTGTCGGGCTTTTTTATTGGGCGAATCAGAGGCCCAGGGCCTTGCGGTCGACCTGGTAGTTCTGCGGGCCGCGCTGCGCGATCTTGAGCGCGCCGATGCGATTGCCAAGGGCCGCGCACTGCGCCAGCGGCCATTCCTTTTCCAGGCCGAACAGCAGCGCACCGCGCCATGCATCGCCGCAGCCGGTGGGCTCGACCACCTCCGTCGGCACCACGCCGGGCACGTGTTCGCGCACACCGTCGGTCCACACTTCGCAGCCGTCGGCCGCCAGCGTGACCACGAGGCCGCGCACGCGCTGCGAGATCTCGGCCAGGCTCCAGCCGGTGCGTTGCGACAGCATCTTGCCTTCGTAGTCGTTCACCACCACCCAGCTCGCAAGCTCGACGAAGTGGCGCAGCGCCTCGCCGTCGAACATCGGCAGGCCCTGGCCCGGATCGAAGACGAACGGAATGCCGGCGGCGGCAAACTGCTCCGCGTGCTGCAGCATGGCGTCACGGCCGTCCGGCGCGATGATGCCGAGCTTGATGTCCTCGCGCGCCGTCACCTTGGTGACGTGCGCCTGCTGCATCGCGCCGGGGTGGAAAGCGGTGATCTGGTTGTTGTCGATGTCGCTCATGATCATCGCCTGCGCGGTGAAGGTGTCGTCGAGCTGGCGCACGAACTCCGTGCTGATGCCCAGCGAGCGCATGCGCTCGAGGTACGTAGCACCGTCGCTGCCCAACGTGGCCATCGGCAGAGCGGTGCCGCCGAGCGCATTGAGGCTGTAGGCGATGTTGCCGGCGCAGCCGCCGAAGTCGCGCCGCAGGGTCGGCACCAGGAACGACACATTCAGGATGTGCAACTGGTCGGGAAGAATCTGGTCGGCGAACCGCCCCTCGAAAGTCATGATCGTGTCGAACGCGAGGGAACCGCAAATTACTGCTGCCATGGGTGAGCCGTTGGTTGAAGGAATGGAAAAAGCAGAGGACGCGTGCGAGCGCCCTGCTCAAGGATAGAAGGCCTCGACGCGGTAGCCCGCGATGGGCGGCAGGGCCGCCGCTTCCGAGGCCGACAGCGTCAGCGGCAGCGAAGCCGCCCTGTCGGACCGCGCAGCCAGCACGGTAGGAGCACCGTAGTCGGCCGGCATGAGCACGCGGCGCACCACGGCACGTTCCTGGGTATCGAGCAGCGACAGCTCCACGGCAGGCATCGCGAGCGGCACCGTGGCGCCGTTGCGCAAGGTGAAGCTCAGGCGGTAGTCGTTGCTGCCGCTCTTCTCGCGTGCGAAGGCGGCGCCCTCGATCACGATGTCGCCGATCTGGCGCAGCGCCGCGAGCTCGCAGCCGGTGTACTGGCACAACGCCGCCAGTGCGGGACGCAGATTGGGTTGGCGCGCGGCGATGCCGTCACGCTCATGGCGGATGACCTGCACCACGAGCAGCAGCACGGCGAGCACCGCCAGCAGCACAAGCACTGCACGCACGCCCCTGCGCTGCCAGAAGCCCGGCGATGCGTTATCGGCCGGATCGTCTTCTTCGGACAGCGGATGCCCCGGCGGCGGCTCGAAGGTGGAAGACAAAGAAAAGTCGGGCTCGCTCTCGGTCTCGGTCTCCACGGCCTGCACCACGGCAGCCGAGCTCGCAGCCTTCGCGGCCGCGCGTTCCTCGCGGGCCTTGGCGCTCGCGATCTTGGCCGACTTGATGCGGGCGCGGCGCAGCGCCTTCTGCATCTGCACCTGGTCGTGGTCTTTTTCTTCCTGCTCGCGCTCGCCCTCCCCGTCGTCGCTGGCGCGCTCGACCAGCGTGCGCATCCTGGCCTGCGGCTTCACGGGCAGCGGCGGCGCCGGCGGAGGTGGAGGCGGCGGCGCAGACGCGAGGTTGAGATCGATGCTGGGGAACGGAGGCAGCGTGCTCTGCGGCGGCCTCCACGCGGGCTCGGTGGTGTCGAGGTCGGACCAGGGCTCGTCCGCGGCGATGCCGTGTTCGGGAAGCTCCAGGGAAAAGTCGAGCGGCGACGGCAGCGGAGGCATGACGGCCGGCTGCGGGGAACGCTCATGCCGCGACTGCTGCTCGGGCTCGTCGTCGAAGAAATCGGCGTCTTCCGCCGGCTGGACGGGCGCAGCGGCCGGCGGCGGAGGCACCGGCACCGGTGACGGCGCAGTCTTCGGCTCGCTCGACGATTCGACCAAGCCAGGCATGTAGCCACCCTGCATCGCAGGCGACGAACCCGCCGATGCGCCATCGGGCGCTTCGTGCAGGTCGAGCGTGGCGTCGAACACATGGCTGCAGCGTCCGCAGCGCACCCAGCCGTCGGAGATGCGAAGCTGGTCGCGCACCACCTTGAAGGTGGTGGTACAGGCGGGGCAGCGCGTGACGAGGCTCATGACGGGGCGATTGTAGGGTCGGGCCCTCGCCGCGTGAGGGGCGCGAAGCGGCGGTTCAGCAGCGCGCGGTCATGAGGATCCAGCCATCCTCGGTGTCGCTGACTTCGAGCGCGGCGTACGGTGCGTAGGCCTCTTTCAATTCGTCTGCCTGGCGCTCGAGGATGCCGGCCAGCACCAGCGATCCGCCGGCCTTCACATGGCTGCGCAGCAGCGGCGCGAGCACCTTGAGCGGCGTGGCCAGGATGTTCGCGAGCACGGTGTCGTAGGAGCCCTTGGCTGCATCGGGCAGTCCGGCCTTCAGCTGGACGCCGTTGGCCTCGGCATTGAGCCGGGTCGACGAAACCGCGGCTTCGTCGATGTCGACGGCGTCGATGTCGCTCGCGCCGAACTTCGCCGCGCCGATCGCCAGGATGCCGGAGCCGCAGCCGTAGTCGAGCACGCGCTGGCCGCCCAGGCCGCCCTGCCGCGTGGCGATCCAGCGCAGGCACATGCGGGTGGTGGGATGCGTGCCGGTGCCGAAAGCGAGCCCCGGGTCCAGCCGGATCACTTCCCTGGCCTGTTCGGGGGGCTCGTGCCAGGTGGGCACGATCCAGAACTCGGGCGTGATCTCGACCGGCGCGAACTGCGACTGCGTGAGCCGCACCCAGTCCTGCTCGGGCACGACGCCGATGCCGAGCACCTCGCAGCCTTCGAAGAAGTCCTGCAGCGCCAGCACGGAAGCCGCATCCTTCGCGGCCGCCTCGTCGGGAAACAGCGCGATCACGCGCGAACGCTGCCAGCCATCCTTGGGCGGCGGCATGCCGGGTTCACCGAACAGCGCCTGCTCGGCGTCGGTCTGCGCGTCGGCGTCTTCCACCGACACGCTCAGTGCATCGAGTGCATCGAGCGCATCGCTGAGCGTTTCGACCCGGTCTTCCGGCGCCATCAGGCGGAGTTCAAACATCGCGGTCTTTCCAGGTCAGCGCTTGTGTGCAGCCAGCCACTCTTCGAGATAGTGGATGTTGGTGCCACCGGTCATGAACTTGGAATCGACCATCAGCTCGCGGTGCAGCGGGATGTTGGTCTGGATGCCCTCGATCACGGTTTCGTTGAGCGCCGTGCGCATGCGGGCCATGGCCTGCTCGCGCGTGTCGCCGTACACGATGATCTTGCCGATCATGGAGTCGTAGTTCGGCGGCACGAAGTAGTTGGTGTACGCATGCGAATCGACGCGCACGCCAGGGCCGCCCGGCGGGTGCCACATGGTGATGCGGCCGGGCGACGGCGTGAACTTCCAGGCGTCTTCGGCGTTGATGCGGCACTCGATGGCGTGGCCGTGCATCTGGATCTGGCGCTGCGTGAACGGCAGCTTCTCGCCGGCGGCGACCATGATCTGCGTCTTGACGATGTCGATGCCCGTGGTGAACTCCGTCACCGGGTGCTCCACCTGCACGCGCGTGTTCATTTCGATGAAATAGAACTCGCCGTTCTCGTACAGGAACTCGAAGGTGCCGGCACCGCGGTAGTTGATCTTCTTGCAGGCGGCCGCGCAGCGTTCGCCGATCTTTTCGATCAGCTTGCGCGGAATGCCAGGCGCGGGCGATTCCTCGATCACCTTCTGGTGGCGGCGCTGCATGGAGCAGTCGCGCTCGCCCAGGTAGACGGCGTTCTTGTGCTTGTCCGCGAGGATCTGGATCTCGATGTGGCGCGGGTTCTGGAGAAACTTCTCCATGTACACGGCCGGATTGTTGAAGGCCGCGCCGGCTTCCGCCTTGGTCATCTGGATCGCGTTGACCAGTGCCGCCTCGGTGTGCACCACGCGCATGCCGCGGCCACCGCCGCCGCCCGCCGCCTTGATGATGACCGGGTAGCCGATGGCACGCGCGATGCGCTTGTTGGTGGCCGCGTCGTCCGACAGCTCGCCTTCGGAGCCGGGCACGCAAGGCACGCCGGCCTTGATCATGGCCTGCTTGGCCGAGACCTTGTCACCCATCGTGCGGATGTTGTCGGGCGTCGGGCCGATGAACTGGAAACCGCTCTGCTCCACGCGTTCGGCGAAGTTGGCGTTCTCGCTGAGGAAGCCGTAGCCGGGGTGGATGGCCTCGGCGTCGGTCACTTCGGCGGCCGAAATGATCGCCGGCATGTTGAGATAGCTCTGCGCCGACGGGGCCGGGCCGATGCACACCGCTTCTTCGGCCAGCTTGATGTACTTGGCGTCGCGGTCGGCCTCGGAATAAACCATCACGGCCTTGATGCCGAGTTCGCTGCAGGCGCGCTGGATCCGGAGGGCAATCTCCCCCCGGTTTGCAACCAGGATCTTCTTGAACATGGTCACTCGATGATGAACAGCGGCTGGCCGTATTCGACCGCCTGCCCGTTTTCGCCGAGGATCTGGGTGATCGTGCCGGACTTGTCGGCCTCGATTTCGTTGAGGATCTTCATCGCTTCGATGATGCAGACCGTGTCACCCTCGTTCACCTTGCTGCCGACTTCGACGAAAGCCGGTGCGCCGGGGCTGGACGAACGGTAGAAGGTGCCGACCATCGGAGACTTCACCGCGTGGCCGGCACGGGCCGCTTCGGCGGCCGGCGCTGCGGCCGCTGCGGGAGCCGGGGCTGCACCCGCGGCCGGCGCGGCTGCTGCCGCGGCAGGCGCCGCCAGCGTTTGCACGTACTGCACCGGGGCGGCGCCGCCGCCCTTGACGATGCGAACCTTGCCTTCGGTCTCG
Organism: Variovorax sp. MPBD4-3; assembly: GCF_058809745.1. Taxonomy (NCBI): domain Bacteria; kingdom Pseudomonadati; phylum Pseudomonadota; class Betaproteobacteria; order Burkholderiales; family Comamonadaceae; genus Variovorax; species Variovorax sp. MPBD4-3. Next base: position 17,288 of record NZ_JBXASW010000063.1, on the reverse strand, counting down.
GTGATTTCCAGTTCGGAAATATTCGATTCGGACACCAGATCGATCAGTGTCTTGAGTTTGCGCAGATCCATGAGACTCCAGTGCCGGCTTTGCCGGTCTTTGGGATATAACTTGTCCGAAAATCGGCGATTTTCGGCGTTTGGCGGCTAACGCCAGCGGAGGGACGGGATTCTAACCACGAACCAGTTCGCGCCGCCAAGTGTCCAGATCGGTGGTTTCCAGCTTGCCCATTTTACGAGCCGCCACCGAACCGTTCGAATTCAGGACCAGCGTGAAGGGCAGACCGCCGCCTGTATTGCCCAGGTTCTTGACCAGTTCCGTCCCCTGAAGGCCGGCCAGGCCTGTAGGGTATGTGACAGGCGTCCGCTGCAGGAACTTGCGCACGGCGCTGGGCTGATCGATGGCCAATCCCACCACTTGCCAGCCGTTAGCGCCATGTTCGCGAAAAAAGGCGTCGATCATGGGCATTTCCTCCACACAGGGAGGACACCAGGTCGCCCAGAAGTTCAGCAGCAGCGGCTTGCCGCGCAGGCTCGACAGGACGAGGTCACCGCCCTCCGGCCGCTCGAAGCTTTGTCCCCAGAACGCGGCATCCAGCTGCTCGCCGCCGGCCGAACCGCTGCCTCGCTCCTTCCACCAGGCACCGCCGAGCCCGGGGGGGGGCG
>NZ_JBXASW010000063.1:0-16613 GCF_058809745.1 Variovorax sp. MPBD4-3 | reverse complement strand
CCCCCCCCCCCCCCACGCCGGCATAGAGCATGCCGCGTCGGGTGGGCGAAGAAGTCATTCACTTGTCCTTTTCTCGTTCAATCAGCCGTCGCAATGCCGGCAGGTCCCCGCGCGGCGTGCGCCCCTGGGCATCGGGCTTCAAGGCCCCGCGCAGGTCGTCGAGGTCGTAGACCAGCAGATGCACGCCGATTTCCTCGCCGAGCGCCCGGCTCGGGGCATGCACGCTCAGCGCCTCGACCTGCTCGCCATGAAAGCCGGTCACCATGCGGGGTTCGTAATCCACGTGGTGATCGATCAGGGCGATCTCGGCCGACTTGGAATCATCGCAGAACAATTGAATATAAATGTCTGACAGCCGGGTGGCCGTTCCGTGCCACACGGCGCCGCCGACATGCGGGCGGAAAGCGGCCATGCGCTCCATCCATTCGAGCGCCAGCAGGCGCAGCGCGTGCAGCTCTCGCGGCTGGGTGTCGGCGCAGAACAGCTCGATGTACTCGCGCACCTCGGCCTCGACTTCGTCGTTGTTCGGCAGCGGGGTGCGCGCCGACAGGCCGAGGTCGCGCAGTGCGCGGCGCTTGGCGGGGCCGTACTCCAGCCCTTCCTCGACGACGAGACGGGCTGCGGAAGCGGCGATTTCACGCTTGGACGTGTCCATTCGGGCATTTTGCCCCCAGCGGGCTGCCCTTGGATGAACATCAGTACGAAGCGCAGGCCAAAGGCACCGCAGCGAGCCAGGCACCGCGCCTCGCTTCCCTAGAATCGACCGATGCACATTCATATCCTGGGTATCTGCGGCACGTTCATGGGCGGACTCGCCGCCCTGGCGCGCGAGGCAGGCCACCGGGTCACGGGCTGCGACGCCGGCGTGTACCCGCCCATGAGCGACCAGTTGCGCTCGCTCGGCATCGACCTGATCGAAGGCTTCGGCGCCGACCAGCTTGAACTTTCGCCCGACATGTTCGTGGTCGGCAACGTGGTGTCCCGCGCCCGGCTGCCCGACGGGAGCCCCAAGTTCCCGCTGATGGAAGCGATCCTCGACGCCGGCAGGCCCTACACCAGCGGCCCCCAATGGCTGGCCGAGCACGTGCTGCAAGGCCGCCACGTGCTGGCCGTCGCCGGCACGCACGGCAAGACGACGACCACTTCGATGCTGGCCTGGTTGCTCGAAAAAGGCGGCAAGGCGCCAGGCTTCCTGGTGGGCGGCGTGCCGCTGGATTTTGGTGTATCGGCCCGGCTGGGCGACGGCACGGCCTTCGTGATCGAGGCCGATGAATACGACACCGCCTTCTTCGACAAGCGCAGCAAGTTCGTGCACTACAGGCCGCGCACCGCGGTGCTGAACAACCTGGAGTTCGATCACGCGGACATCTTCGATGATCTTGCCGCCATCGAACGGCAATTCCATCACCTTGTGCGCACGGTGCCCGGCACCGGCCGGCTGGTGGTGAACGCCACTGAAGAGAGCCTGCGGCATGTGCTGAGCCAGGGCTGCTGGAGCGAGCTCGCACGCTTCGGCGCCGGCGGCGAGTGGCAGGCACGCGGATCGCACGACGCCTTCGACGTGTTGCGCCAAGGCGAAGTGGTCGGCCGGGTCGAGTGGGAGCTCTCCGGACTGCACAACCAGATGAACGCGCTCGCTGCCATCGCCGCGGCCGACCATGTGGGCGTACCGCCCGCCGAAGCGGCGCGCGCGCTCGGCAGCTTCCGCAACGTGCGCCGGCGCATGGAACTGCGGGGCAGCGTCGAACGCGAGGGCGGCGCCATCGCCGTCTACGACGACTTTGCCCACCACCCCACGGCCATCCGCACGACGCTCGACGGCCTGCGCAACAAGCTCGATGACGCCGGCAAGAAGAGCGAGCGCATCCTCGCAGCCTTCGAGCCGCGCAGCAACACGATGAAGCTGGGCGTCATGGCGGCGCAGTTGCCCTGGAGCCTGGAGTCGGCCGACCTGTCGTTCTGCCATACGGCCGGGCTCGACTGGGACGTCGCCGCCGCGCTGGCGCCAATGGGCGAGCGCGCCCGGCTGGCAGGAGCCATCGAACCGCTGGTGAAGCAGATCGTGGCCGAGGCGCGGCCAGGCGATCACATCGTCTGCATGAGCAACGGCGGTTTCGGCGGCGTGCACGACAAACTGCTTGCGGCGCTGAAGGCCGCGGCGGCATCATGAGCCCATGGCCCTCACCGCTCCTCCGTCCCGCGCGCACGAACTGATCGAGACCCTGAAGCTTCAGCCGCACCCCGAAGGCGGCTGGTACAAGGAAGTGTTCCGCTCGGCGGCGACGGTGTCGCCGGCCGACGGCCGTGCAGCCCGCAATGCGCTGACCAGCATCTACTTCCTGCTGGAAGCCAACCAGCAGTCACGCTGGCACCGGGTGCTGTCGGACGAGGCCTGGGTGTATCTGGAAGGGGTGCCGCTGGCGCTCTGGACCTGCGACGCCGCGATGCGGACCGCACCTGCCCACGTGAAGCTGGGCCCGGTCGATGCCCACGGCACGCGGCCGCAGCACGTGGTGCTCGCCGGCCAGTGGCAGGCCGCGCGCCCGATCCAGAGCCACTCGGCGGGCGACTACACGCTGGTTGCGTGCATGGTCGGACCGGGCTTCGACTTTGCGGACTTCTCGATGGTGCCGCCCGACAGCGACGAGGCTGCGTCGATGCGGCACCACTGGCCCGACCTGGCCGGCATGCTCTAGCAGAGCGCGGCGCCCCTCAGCCCCGGCGCCGCTTGACCGCCTGCGACAGCGTGTCGAGCACCTGCATCGAATCTTCCCAGCCCAGGCAAGCATCGGTGATGCTCTTGCCGTATTCGAGGCCCGACAGCTCGTCCTTGCCCGGCGTGAACTTCTGGGCACCGGCCTGCAGGTGGCTTTCGACCATCACGCCGAACACGCGATTTGAACCGCCGGCGATCTGCGCGGCGACTTCCTTCGCCACGTCGATCTGCTTCTGGTGCTGCTTCGAGCTGTTGGCGTGGCTGCAGTCGACCATCAGCGTGGGCGGCAGCTTGGCGGCCTGGAGGTCCTTGCAGGCGGCCTCGACGCTGGCGGCGTCGTAGTTGGGCGCCTTGCCGCCGCGCAGGATCACATGGCAGTCGGGGTTGCCGTTGGTCTGCACGATCGCGACCTGGCCGTTCTTGTGCACCGACAGGAAATGATGGCCGCGCGCCGCCGCCTGGATGGCGTCGGTGGCGATGCGGATGTTGCCGTCGGTGCCGTTCTTGAAGCCGATCGGCGCCGACAGGCCCGAGGCCAGCTCCCGGTGCACCTGGCTTTCGGTGGTGCGCGCGCCGATCGCGCCCCAGGCAATCAGGTCGCCGATGTACTGGGGCGAGATCACGTCGAGGAACTCGCTGCCCGCCGGCAGGCCCATGCGGTTGATGTCGATCAGCAGCTGGCGCGCGATGCGCAGGCCTTCGTCGATGCGGAAGCTTTCGTCGAGGTACGGGTCGTTGATCAGGCCCTTCCAGCCGACCGTGGTGCGCGGCTTCTCGAAGTACACGCGCATCACGATTTCCAGCGTGCCGGCGTATTTTTCGCGCTCGGCCTTCAGGCGGCGGGCGTATTCGAGCGCCGCGGCCGGGTCGTGGATGGAGCACGGCCCCATGATCACCAGCAGCCGATCGTCCTTGCCCGCCATGATGTTGTGGATGCTGCGGCGGGTGCCTTCGATCAGGGTTTCGACAGGCGTGCCGCGGATCGGGAAGAAGCGGATCAGATGTTCGGGAGGGGGCAGCACGTTGATGTCCTTGATGCGTTCGTCGTCGGTCTTGCTGGTTTTTTCGACGCTCGCATACCAGCTGTCGCTGGCGGGGGCAGTGTTCGTGCTCATGGGTACTTCCTTGTTGGAGTGGGTTTCGTCAGGCCATAAAAAAACCGCCGGGGGCTTGAGGCCACCGGCGGTTTTGGGAGGGTGTTCGTTTGCTTTACGCGCTCGCCTCTCGTCCGCCGGAAACCGGGAACCAAAAGTAGGCAAAAAAGTAGGCGCGGAGGGCGGACATGTGGGCGAAATGTAGCACGGAAAGCAAAAACCGGGTCAAGCGGGCGAGCCCAGCCTTGCTTACCGGTAGCCCGATTCGTTGGGGTTGTGGATGATCCAGATCAGGTTGCCGCTGGAGAAATCGCCCATGCCGCCGCCCGCGAAGATCAGCCGGCCCTGCCCCTTGTAGGTCATCTCGAAGCGATGGCGGTCACTGCCGAAATAGAACGGAATGAAGGCCTTGCCGGTCACGTAGGCGCCCTGGTCGGTCGGCTGGCCGGCAAGGTCGGTGACCTGCCGCGCGCTCATGCCGATCTGCAGCCGCGCGAACTTGCTGTTGCGCGCCGGATTGCCGGTGATCTCGCCTTCGTAGCCGTTCAGGCCCTTGACCGTCTTGCCGCTGCCGGCCTCGACCTTCGACGAGTCGATGACGTTGCCCTGGGCGTCCATGCCGGCCCTGGCGCCGCCGCGTGACGCAGCGGCTGCGGCCGCGGGCGCTGCCTCGGGCTGGCTGCCCGAACCACCGCGCGATGCGCAACCGGCGCAGGCCAGCGCCACCACGGCGGTCGCGGCCCACAGCACGGCGGATGAATTGATCCTGCTCCCCATCGAGTTGCTCCTTGTGTTCTGTCGTTCGCAAAAGGGACGCAGCTTAGCAACCGGAGGAAGCAGTCCACAAGTGACGAAAGGCCTAAGCCGTTCCACCTACCGTCAGGCCGTCGATGCGCAGGGTGGGCTGGCCCACGCCCACTGGCACGCTCTGGCCTTCCTTGCCGCAGGTGCCCACGCCGGAGTCGAGCGCCATGTCGTTGCCGATCATGGTCACGCGGGTGAGCGCGTCGGGGCCGTTGCCCACGATGGTCGCGCCCTTCACCGGGTATTGGATCTTGCCGTTCTCGACCCAGTAGGCCTCGCTGGCCGAGAACACGAACTTGCCGCTCGTGATGTCGACCTGCCCGCCACCGAAGTTGGTGGCGTACAGGCCCTTCTTGATGCTCGCGACGATTTCCTTCGGGTCCTTGTCGCCGCCGAGCATGTAGGTGTTGGTCATGCGCGGCATCGGCACGTGGGCGTAGCTCTCGCGGCGGCCGTTGCCGGTGGGCTTGACCTTCATGAGGCGGGCGTTGAGCGAGTCCTGGATGTAGCCCTTGAGAATGCCGTCCTCGATCAGCACGTTGCGCTGGCTGGCGTTGCCCTCGTCGTCGACGTTGAGCGAGCCGCGGCGGTCGGCGATGGTGCCGTCGTCGAGCACCGTCACGCCCTTGGCGGCCACCCGCTGGCCGATGCGGCCCGAGAACGCGCTCGAGCCCTTGCGGTTGAAGTCGCCCTCGAGGCCGTGGCCGATGGCTTCGTGCAGCAGGATGCCGGGCCAGCCGGAGCCGAGCACCACGGTCATTTCGCCGGCGGGTGCCGGGCGCGCGTCGAGGTTGGTCAGGGCGGCCTTCACGGCGTGGTCCACGTACTCGGCGATCTGCTCGTCGGAGAAGTAGGCCAGGCCGAAGCGCCCGCCGCCGCCGCCCGAGCCGATTTCGCGGCGGCCGTTCTGCTCGGCGATCACCGTGACCGAAAGCCGCACCAGCGGCCGTACGTCGGCGGCCAGGGTGCCGTCGGCGCGCGCCACCAGCACCACGTCGTATTCGCTCGCAAGGCCGGCCATGACCTGCGCCACGCGCGGGTCGCGCGAACGCGCCAGTTTCTCGACCTTCTCGAGCAGCTTGACCTTGGCGGTGCTGTCGAGCGTGGAGATGGGGTCGATGCCGTCGTAGAGCGAACGGCTCGAAGCGATCTTGCGGGTTGCCGTCTTCACGCGGCCGGTGCGGCCCGCCGAAGAAATCGAGCGCACCGTGCGCGCCGCGTCGAGCAGCGAGGCTTCGGAAATGTCGTCGGAGTAGGCAAAGGCGGTCTTCTCGCCGCTGACCGCGCGCACGCCGACGCCCTGGTCGATGCTGAAGCTGCCGGTCTTGACGATGCCCTCTTCGAGGCTCCAGCCTTCGCTTCGGGTGTACTGGAAGTACAGGTCGGCGTCGTCCACCCGGTGCGCGGTGATCTCGGCCAAGGCCTTGCTCAGGTGCGATTCGTCGAGCCCGAACGGCGTGAGAAGGAGCTGTTGCGCCGTGGCGAGGCGCTCGATGGTGGGTTCGCGAGAGATCATCGTCGGATTCTATGGCTCGCCCCCGGGCTGCGCGCACTCCGTGTCGCTTCGCCTTCCCCCTACCGGGGGCAACACCAGCGGCCCGGCAAAGCCGGTTCCGCGGTGTTCCCGGCATCCTCAGTTCTGCGCCAGCTTCCTGGCCCGGGCGATCGACATCAGGATGCCCAGCCCCAGCCCCAGCGTCACCATGGCCGTGCCGCCATAGCTGATGAACGGCAGCGGCACGCCCACCACCGGCAGGATGCCGCTGACCATGCCCATGTTCACGAAGGCGTAGGTGAAGAAGATCATCGTCACCGCCCCCGCCAGCAGGCGCGAGAACAGCGTGGTGGCGTTGGTCGCGATGGCCAGCCCGCGGAAGATCAGCAGGATGAAGGCCGCAATGAGCGCCAGGTTGCCCATGAGCCCGAATTCCTCGGAATAGGCCGCGAAGATGAAGTCGGTGGTGCGCTCGGGAATGAATTCGAGGTGCGTCTGCGTGCCCTGCATGAAGCCCTTGCCGCCCACGCCGCCGGAGCCGATGGCGATCATGCCCTGGATGATGTGGAAGCCCTTGCCCAGCGGGTCCTTGCTGGGGTCGAGCAGCGTGCACACGCGCTGCTTCTGGTAGTCGTGCAGCACGCGCCAGTCGACGCCGTCGGCGCACAGCCGCGATTCGAAGCTCACGATCAGCGTGATGGCCACGGCGCCGATCACCACCGGCGGCACGATCAGCTTCCAGGGCAGCCCCGCGAAGAAGATCACCGCCAGCCCCGCCGCCAGCACCAGCAGCGATGTGCCCAGGTCGGGCTGCTTCATGATGAGCCCGACCGGCACCGCCAGCAGCACCGTCGCCACCACGAAATCGAGCGGCCGCAGCTGGCCTTCGCGGCGCTGGAACCACCACGCCAGCATCAGCGGCATCGCGATCTTCAGGATTTCGCTGGGCTGGATCACCATGCCCAGGTTGATCCAGCGCTGGGCGCCCTTCTTGGTGATGCCGAAGAGCGCCACCGCCACCAGCAGCGCCACCCCTGTCGCATAGAGCGGCACGGCCGCCAGCATGAGCTTCTGCGGCGGCACCTGCGCCACCACGAACATGATGAAACCGGCGAGCAGCATGTTGCGGCCATGGTCGACGAACCGGGAACCATGGTCGTAACCGGACGAATACATGGTCAGCAATCCGGCGAACGCGAGCAGCAGCACGGCAAAGGCCAGAAAGCCGTCGAAGCCCTGGAAGATGGGCGCGATGCGACGCGCCAGGGAGGGCTGATTGAACACGGCAGACATGGGGGCGGATTATCCCCGCCCCGGCGTCAGCCTCAATCGAAAGCCAGCTGAACGACCGTGCGGCCCGGTCGGCTTTCGACCGCCAGGCGCGCGCCGATGGCCCCGGCGCGCTCCGCCAGCGCCCTCGGCACCTGGGAGGCGTCATAGCCCTTGCCGTTGTCGATCACCCGCACCTGCACCGTCTTGCCGCGCATGTCGGCCTCGAGCCGCAGCACCGTGGCCTGGGCGTGCTGCAGCACGTTCGATATGGCCTCGAACAGCAGGAACTGCAGTTGCCGCATGGTCTGGGCGTCGAGCCGGTCCACGGGGTCCACCTCGTCCACCGCCCATTCGAACTCGATGCCGGCGGCCGCCAGCCGGGGCTCCAGCCGGTAGCGCAGTGCCGCGAGCAAGGCGCCGACGTCGCCCGGCGGCAGGTGGATGGAGTCGATCGACAGCTTGAGCTGGTCGAGCGAATCGCGCAGCGTGCGCAGCAGGTCGCCCGGGCTGGTCTGGCCCGACTGAAGCTGGCGGATCGCCGAGCTGATGTGCGAGCCCACGCCGTCGTGCATGTCGCGCAGGATTCGCTCGCGCTCGTGGGTGCGCGCCTGGTCGCGCGCCGCGGCTTCGAGCTCCGCATAGGTCGCGGCCAGTTCGCGTTCGCGCTGGGCCACCTGCTCGGCCAGCGCCGCCACCGACCCTCGCGCCTGCGCCGTCGCCGCATGGAAGCGCCGCAGCACGATCAGCAGCAGGGCCACGCCGAAGAACACCGACGAATAGCGCACCCACGTGGTCTCGCCGTAGGCGTCGCTCAGCCGTATGACCAGCCAGTCGCGCGCGGCGAACGCCACCGTCAGCAGCGCGGCGCCGGCCACCAGCAGCTGCTCGGTGTTCGGGCGGCGCACGGTCGCGATGGCGAAGGCGCTCACCAGCGCGACGACCAGCACGATTTCCACCGCGAGCCAGCCGGTGAGCCACATCGGCTCCTCGCGCTGCAGCGCCAGCGTCGTGAAAATCGCCGTGCCGGCCACGATGGCGGCCATCGGCCAGCGCACCCAGCGGAAGCGGCGGTCGCTGCCCCAGCCGGCGATGTGGCAGCCGAACATCATCACCGAGACCACCCAGCCCGCGTAGCAGATGGCCATCAGCACGCCCCAGACGCCCCAGGTCAGCGGCGGCTCGGCGATCACGCCGTCGGCCACCCGGACGGCCCAGCAGAACTCGGCCAGCGCGGCCCAGAAATAAATGCCTTCGCGGCGCGGCCGGCCGTCCGCACCGGTCTCGACCTGCGTGAGCCAGAGCGCCAGCGCGATGCCGCCGACGATCAGGCTGAACGCGGCCAGCAGCACCGAGCCGGTGAAGCGCCAGGCGTAGGCGCTCTCGAACAGCTCCGTGCGCACCTGCGCGGCCGGGCCGATGGTCACGTGCGAGAGGCCCGCGCGCCGGCCGCTGTCGGCGCGAAGGCGGATCTGCAGGTGGTTCTCGCCCGGCTTCAGCAGGCGGCCCGGCACGGGAATGTAGATCGGCGCCTTCGCGTAGTCGGCATCGTTGCCGCGGTCCAGGTCGCCGTAGACCTGCAGCAGCGCGTCGTTGAGCTGCACGTCGAACACATTGCCCACGCGCGGAATGAAGATGCCCCACGGAGTCTGGGGCGCGGCCTCGAGCGTGAACGGCAGGTCGAAGGTCGCGAAGCCAGGGCGTCCGGTGTGCTGCCGGTCCCAGTGGTAGGAAAGCTCGACCGGCCCGGTGCGCTTGACGCCGTCCACCGAGGTCGTGACCGAGCCTTGCGTCAGTTCCAGCGGCTGCTCCGGCGCGCTCGCGGCCGCCACCGTGGCGATGCCCGACAGGAGCAGCGCCAGGAGAAACGAAAGCAGCGACGACACCAGCTTCGGCACCATCCGCGCTCAGCCCGGATGAGACAGCAGGCCGAGGCGCGTCGCTTCGAAGACGGCCTCGCTCTTGGAATGCACCGCAAGCTTTCCGTAGAGGTTCTTGATGTGAGTCTGCACCGTATGGACGCTCAGCCCCTTGAGCCGGGCGATCTCCGCATAAGAGAAGCCGCGCGCGATCAGCGTCAGCACCTCGTGTTCACGTCCCGACAGCAAGCCGCGGTCGGACTCCTCGGCGGGCGCCTCGGGCGCGCCGCCCGGCACCTCGGCGCCGCCGACGGCGCTGGCCGCCGACGACTGCAGGCTGCGGTACTTGGCCAGCACGCGCCGCGCGATCATGGGAGAGATCGGCGACGCGCCGGCCTTCATTTCGACGATGGTCTGCGCGATGTCCTCGGGCGCGGCGTCCTTGTGGATGTAGCCCACAGCACCGGCCTCGATGCTGGCGAGCACGTTCTCCTCGTCGCCGAAGACCGACACCACCAGCGGCTCGCAGCCGGGAAAGCGCGCGACCGCGTCGCGGATCACGTCCAGCCCGGTGCCGTCGGGCATGCCGAGGTCGACCAGCAGCACGTCGGGAATCGTCGCGGTGCGCGCCAGCCAGGCCCGCGCCTCCTGCACGCTGCCTGCGCTGCCGAGCCAGAAAAGGCGTGGGCTGCGCTGCACGCTGGCCTCGAAAAAAGCGCGCGCGCGGCTGTCGTCTTCGACGACGAGCACGCCCCACCGGCGTAGCGCCCCGTCGTCCTGAGCCTCGATGTTCATATGTCGAGCATAAGGCTCGGCGCAAACTGTTAATTCAACAACGCCTACCCAGTTCATGGGATGCGCCCGGGTAGCCGCCCCCACGACACTTGCGCCGCTTTTTTGCCCTGGGCGCCGCATGTCGAGTTAACCCGAACGTAGCCATTCGCATCGCGGCAAAGAGCAACATGAATACTTTAAGTATCGATTCGTGCAAGCCCTTGTGCGCAGGGGCGGCCAAGAGGTTTGCACACGTCCGGGCACGACAGGCCGAAGGGCTCCGCTCGCGGGGTTTTTTGTATGTTGGAAGCGGCCTCGCAAGAACAGACCTCATGCAAAATTGCCCGGTCACGGCAAGCGTGGCGCGCCGCACGCCCCTCCCGAATCTTCATCGCATGGATCCGCAAACCACTCACCTGCTGTATCTGCACGGCTTCCGCTCCTCGCCTCAGTCCACGAAGGCCCGGATCATGGCGGACCGCGTGGCGCGGCGCCACCCGAACCTGCAGTGGTGGTGCCCGCAGCTGCCGCCTTCTCCGCACGATGCGATCGACATGGTGATGAAGGGCATCGCGCACTGGCCGCGCAAGTCGATGGCGGTGGTGGGCTCTTCGCTCGGCGGCTTCTATGCCACGTACGTGGCCGGCATGACGCGCTGCCGCGCCGTGCTGCTCAATCCTGCGGTACACCCCGCGCGCGACCTCACGCGCTACATCGGCGACCAGACTGTCTGGCACGACCCGGCCGAGCACTTCTACTTCCGCCCCGAATACATCCACGAGCTGCGCGCCATGGAAGTCGGCCAGCTCACGCGGCCCGAGCGCGTGTTCGCGATCATCGCCAAGGGCGACGAAGCCCTCGACTGGCACGAGATGTCCGCGCGCTACCCGGACAGCAACATCAAGCTGCTCGAGGGCAGCGACCATGCGCTGTCGGACTTCGAGAAGGCGCATCTCGACGACGTGATGGCTTTCATCAATCCCGTCTAGGCACACCCCCAGACTTCGCGCACTTCGTGTCGCTTCGCCAACCCCCTTGCAGGGGGCGATGCCTGCGGCCCGGCGAAGCCGGTTCCGCGGCATCCTGGTATTGGATCGCGTCGGTTTTCCGCGTGGGAGAATCGGGGACTATGTTTGTATTGTTTGAAGAAGCCGGCAAGTACCTCGGCGGCCGCGTGCTGTCGGAGGCCGAAGCATCGGCACAGGTCGAGCTCGACACCGGCAAGCGCGTCAAGGTCAAGGGCGCCAACATCGTGCTGCGTTTCGAGAAGCCCGCGCCCGCCGAGCTGATCGCCGAGGCGCGTGCGCTCGCCGCCACCATCGACCTCGACCTCGCCTGGGAATTCGCCGCCGAAGGCGAATTCGGCTTCGGCGAACTCGCAGCCGACTATTTCAGCGACAAGCCCTCGCTCGCGCAGCAGGCCGCGGCGCTGTTCGCGCTGTTCGAGGCGCCGCACTACTTCCGCCGCGCCGGCAAGGGCCGCTTCAAGAAGGCGCCCGCCGAAATCGTGCAGCAGGCGCTGGCCGCCATCGAGAAGAAGAAGGCCGTCCAGGCGCAGATCACCGAGTGGGCCGGGCAGCTGGCCGAGGGCGTTTGCCCCGCGCCGGTTCGCGAGCAGCTCTACAAGATCCTGTTCAAGCCCGACAAGAACGCACCCGAATACAAGGCCGTGGTCGACGCGGCGCGCGCCACGCAGCGCCCGCCACTCGACCTGCTCGAGCGTGCCGGCGCCATCGATTCGCCCTACCAGTTCCACTGGCGGCGCTTCCTGTTCGAGAACTTCCCCAAGGGCACCGGCTTCCCCGCGCTCGCGGCGCCCGCCATCGTGGACGACCTGCCCGTGGCGTCCGGCGTGCAGGCTTTCTCGATCGACGATTCGCAGACCACCGAAATCGACGATGCGCTCTCGGTGCAGGGCCTGGGCAGCGGCACCGTCACCGTGGGCATCCACATCGCGGCGCCGGCTCTCGCACTGACGCCGGGCAGCGCCATCGACAACGTGGCGCGCGCGCGCATGTCGACGGTCTACATGCCCGGCTACAAGATCACGATGCTGCCCGACGACGTGGTCAACACCTACACGCTGCTCGAAGGCGGCGACCGCCCGGCGGTGTCGCTCTATGCGCGCTTCGACGAAGCCACGCTGGAGCTGCAAGGCACCGAGACCAGGCTGGAGCGCGTGCCCATCGTCGCCAACCTGCGCCACGACCAGCTCGACACCGTCGTCACCCAGCCCTGGCTCGAAGACGCCTCGTTCCAGAGCGACAACACGCCCGAAGCCGCGGCCACGCTGCGCGCCCCGCTCTCCTTCCTGTTCCGCCTCGCGAAGCAGCTGAAGGCGCAGCGCGAAGTGGTGCGCGGCAAGCCGGAGAACTTCAACCGGCCCGACTACAACTTCCGCCTCGTCGGCAACGAGGGCAACGAGCCCACCGGCAACGAGCAGGTGCAGATCAGCACGCGCCAGCGCGGCGCGCCGCTCGACCTGATCGTGTCCGAAGCCATGATCCTGGCCAACAGCAGCTGGGGCGGCTGGCTCGGCGAACTCGGCGTGCCCGGGCTGTACCGCAGCCAGGCCAGCCTCGCGCCGGGCATCAAGGTGCGCATGGGCACGCGCGCGCTGCCGCACGCGGGCCTGGGCGTGAAGAGCTACGCCTGGAGCACCTCGCCGCTGCGCCGCTACACCGACCTGGTGAACCAGTGGCAGATCATTGCCGCCGCGCGCCACGGCAAGACCGCCGCGCTGGCCGCGCCCTTCAAGCCGAAGGACGCCGACCTGTTCTCCATTCTCTCGGGCTTCGACGCGGCCTATGCCACGTACAACGCCTACCAGGGCGGCATGGAACGCTTCTGGACGCTGAAGTACCTGCAGCAGCAAGGCATCACCGAGCTCGAAGCCACCGTCATCAAGGACCTGCCCAACGGCGCGCTGGTGCGTGCCGAGACGCTGCCATTGGTGTTCCCCGTGGCCGGCCAGCAGGAGCGCGGGGCGCGCCTGCGCGTGAAGCTCGGCGAAATCGACGAGATCGCGCTCGACGTGACGGGCACCGTGCTCGAGCGCCTCGACACGCCGAAGGCCGATGCGGCCGCCGACGAGGAAAGCGACGAAGAAGAAGTGGTTGCGGGCCCGATCGCCATCGCGGTCGACCTGACGGACAGCGAGGCCGCGCCCGAGAACACGCCCGCATGAGCCACGGGCCGGTCACATGCGCCCCTCTGGAGGAGTTTAGAGAATGAACTTCAAGGACCTCAGCACGCTGCAGATCGCCCTGGGCGTGTCGGTCATCGCGCATGCAGCGCTGCTCGCGGTGCGCTTCGTCGACCCCGAGTCGTTCAACAAGGTCTTCAGCGAAACGCCGCTCGAGGTGATCCTGGTCAACAGCAAGACGCAGGACAAGCCCGACCCGAAGGCCAAGGTCATGGCGCAGACCTCTCTCGCGGGCGGCGGCGACCTGGAGCAGGGCCGCGCCACCAGCCCGCTGCCGCCTTCGAGCTTCACCTCGGTGGGCGACTCCTTCGAGGACTCGCGCCGCCAGGTCGAGGCCATGCAGGCCCAGCAGATGCAGATGCTCGCGCAGCTCAAGCGCGAACTGGCCGCCATGCCGGTGCCGGACCCGCGCAATCCGGGCGACCCGACCGAAGCCGCCGCGCAAGAGGAAAAGCGGCGCCAGATGGTCGAGATCCTCGCCCAGATCGAACGCCGCGTGAACGAAGAAAACGCGCGCCCCAAGAAGCGCTACATCAGCCCGACCACGCGCGAAGCCGCCTTCGCCGTCTACGTCGACAAGATGCTTCGCCGCATCGAGGCGCGCGCCGCCGAGAACTTCCCCCAGATCGCCGGCCAGAAGCTGTACGGCGAACTCAAGATGACCATGACCGTCAACTTCGACGGCAAGGTGCTCGCGGTCGACGTCGACCAGAGTTCGGGCAACATCGCGCTCGACCGCCGGGCGCAGGCCATCGTGCGCAGCGTCGGCAGCTTCGGCAAGTTCACCGACGCCATGCGCCGCGAACAGGCCGACCAGATGGTGATCCAGGGCCTGTTCCGCTTCGCGCGCGACGGCACGATGGAAATCACCTCCCAATAGCCCGGAGACCCGAGACGGCCGCGCCGCCCCACACCATGGACCTGTACTGCGTCATAGGCAACCCCGTCGAGCACAGCCGCTCGCCGCACATCCACGCCCGCTTCGCCGAACTCTGCGGCCAGCAGATGGACTACGGCCGCAGGCTCGTTCCCATCGGCGCCTTTGCCGAGGGCATCGCGGCCTTTCGCGCCGAGGCGGCAGAACGCGGCGACACCGCGCGCGGCTGCAACATCACCGTGCCCTTCAAGTTCGAAGCCGCCGCGCTGGCGCAGCACACCAGCGAACGCGCCACGCTCGCGCAGGCGGTGAACACGCTGCGCTTCGAGGCCGACGGCAGCATCCATGCCGACAACACCGACGGCATCGGCCTGGTCAACGACATCGTGCGCAACGCGGGCGTGCCGCTGCAGGGCCAGGCGCTGCTGCTGATCGGCGCGGGCGGTGCGTCGGCCGGCGTGCTGGGCCCGCTGCTCGACGCGGGCGCCTCGCGCGTCGTGGTGGCCAACCGCACCGTCGACAAGGCCATCGAACTGGTGCGCCGCCATGCGGCGGTTGCGCTGCGCCACGGCGCCTCGCTCGAAGCCTGGGCGCTCGACAAGGTGCCGGGCACCTTCGACGTGGTGGTCAACGCCACGGCCTCCAGCCTCGCGGGCGATGCGGTGCCCGTGAGCGCCGGCGTGCTGCGCCCCGGCGGCCTCGCGGTCGACATGATGTACGGACCCGCCGCCGCCGGCTTCATGGCCTGGGCCGAGGCGCACGGCGCGGTCGCGCGCGACGGGCTGGGCATGCTGGTCGAACAGGCGGCGGAGGCGTTCGAGATCTGGCGCGGCGTGCGTCCGCCCTCGGCCCAGGTGCTGGCCGAACTCCGAAGCTCGCTCGCCTCCTCGAAAGCATGAAAGCCGTGCTGCGCCTGATCGCCTGCCTCGTGGTGGCGGGCGTGGCACTCGAGCTGTTCTTCGTCGCGCGCATCGCGGCCATGGCCGTGGTCAACCCCGAGAGCACGGCGTTCCAGCGCTCCGAGGCCTTCCAGATCGCCATTCACAAGGGCAGCGGCGGCGGCTGGCGACAGGAGTGGGTTCCGTATGCGCAGATCAGCGACAACCTCAAGCGCGCCGTCATCGCGAGCGAGGACGCGGGCTTCGTCGACCACAACGGCGTGGAGTGGGAAGCCATCGAACGCGCGCGCCAGCGCAACGCCAAGGCCGAAGAGCTGGCGGCCAAGCGCTCCGCCCGTGCGGTGGCGCGCGGCAAGCCGATGCAGCCCGTGCGGCTGCGCGGCGGCTCGACCATCACGCAGCAACTCGCGAAGAACCTGCTGCTGTCCGGCGAGCGCACCATGCTGCGCAAGGGCCAGGAGCTGGTGCTCGCCACGCTGCTGGAACTGGTGCTCGACAAGCAGCGCATCCTGGAGATCTACCTCAACAACGTCGAATGGGGCGAAGGCGTGTTCGGCGCGGAGGCCGCTTCGCAGTACTACTTCCGCAAGCCGGCTTCGCGCCTGAGCGCCAACGAGGCCGCGCGCCTGGCCGTGATGCTGCCGAGCCCCAAGTTCTTCGAGCGCCGTCCCGGCTCGCCTTACCTGAGCGGCCGGGCCTCGACGGTCATGGCGCGGATGCCCGCGGCCGCGCTGCCCTGAAACCGCTGCGCAGCCGCTCGATGCCGAGCACGCCGAAGAAGCCGAGCACGTAGGCCGCCACGTCCCACCAGTCGGCCGTGCTGCCGAGCACGATGCGCAGGGCCCGGTTCGGAATGCGAAGGTGCCATGCCGACGCAAGGTACTGCCCCAGCTCCACCGTGCAACCCACCGCCAGCGCGGCCAGCGCCAGCGGCAGCACGCGCGCGCCGACGGCCGTCCTGAACACGAAGTACACCCACACCACGGCCAGCACGTCGCCGAGGAAACTGCGCACCCAGCCCCAGCGCGCACCGACGGTGGCCAGCAGCACGAGGATAAAGAACAGGGCCACCGCCCATGCCAGAGAAAGAGGATCGAAACGCCATCGCATGGCCCGTATCATCGCGCCCTATGCTGGCAAAGCTCACGGGTTGGTTGTTGTTGGGAATCGTCCGGTTGCTCACTGGCGCGCAGGCGCGCTGGTACGGCTGTCCGCCGAAGGCCGAGCAGCGCATCTATTTCGCCAACCACCAGAGCCACGCCGACCTCGTGATGATCTGGGCCGCGCTGCCGGAGGAGCTGCGCAGCATCACCCGGCCGATCGCGGCGCGCGACTACTGGGCCAACACCCCGGTCAAGCGCTGGATCACGACCGAGGTGTTCAACGCGGTGTATGTGGAGCGCGCGGCGACGACTGCGCCCGCCCCCGCAGCATCCGTGGAAGTACCGCCGCCAGCGGCCGCCGAACCGGCACCGCCGGCCGAGCGCATCGAGCCTTCGATGGAGCCGCTGCTGCCGATGTCCCTGCCTTTCGCCGATACCTCGGCGGAGGTCTTGCGCGAGGCCCAGGGCCAACTCGATCTCCCGGCCCCGCCACCGCCTCCACCGGCGCCTCCCCCTGC
>NZ_JBXASW010000062.1:0-34604 GCF_058809745.1 Variovorax sp. MPBD4-3 | reverse complement strand
GGGTGCCGAGGGTGGTCATGGTCGGGGATCGGGAAAAGAGGGAAAAAAGCAACCGCAGCACTGTAAGCCACCCGCGCGGCGCAGGTGTCACACGCGGCAACGGCGGGGCCGTGGGGCTGATTCACAATCGATGTTCCTGCCGCGGCGACCGCCCCGTGCACCCCCCTTTTTCGTTTCTTCAAGGAGTTCTCTCATGGCTATCCAGACTGTCGGCATCATCGGCGCCGGAACAATGGGCAACGGCATCGCGCAGGCCTGCGCGGTGGCCGGCGTGAAGGTGGTGATGGTCGACATCGCCCAGGCGGCGGTCGACAAGGGCCTGGCCACGGTGTCGGGCAGCCTCGACCGCCTCATCAAGAAGGAAAAGCTCACCACCGAGCAGAAGACCGCCGCGCTGGCCCTCATCCAGGGCTCCACCAACTACGAAGACCTGAAGAGCGCGCAACTGGTCATCGAGGCGGCCACCGAGAACCACGCGCTCAAGCTCAAGATCCTCAAGCAGGTCGACGAGATGCTGGCGCCCGAGGTCATCATCGCCTCGAACACCTCGTCGATCTCGATCACGCAGCTGGCTGCGGCCACCTCGCGCGCCGACCGCTTCATCGGCATGCACTTCTTCAACCCGGTGCCGATGATGGCGCTGGTGGAGCTGATCCGCGGCTACCTCACGAGCGACGCCACGCACGACACGGTGAAGGAACTGGCCGAGCGCCTGGGCAAGTCGCCGATCACGGTGAAGAACGCGCCGGGCTTCGTGGTCAACCGCATCCTGGTGCCGATGATCAACGAGGCTTTCTTCGTGCTGTCCGAAGGCATCGCCACGGCGGAAGACATCGACGCCGGCATGAAGCTGGGCTGCAACCAGCCCATCGGCCCGCTGGCGCTGGCGGACATGATCGGCCTGGACGTGTGCCTGGCGGTGATGGAGGTCTACCTCGAGCAGTTCGGCGACTCCAAGTACCGCCCCTGCCCGCTGCTCAAGGAAATGGTGGCGGCGGGCCAGCTGGGCCGCAAGACCGGCCGCGGCGTGTACACGTACTGAGCCGCGCTGCCATAACGACAACACGGAGACAACACCGATGACCGCGACCCCCACCACCCCGCCCGCAGAAGGCTGCATCGACACCCAGGTGCTCGGCCACGTGCTGCTGATCGGCATCAACCGCCCGGCCAAGCGCAACGGCTGGACGCCGCCGATGTTCAGGCAGCTGGCCGAGGCCTACACCCGGCTCGACGACGACCCGGACCTGCGCGTGGGCGTGCTGCATGCGTTCGGCGACCACTTCACGGCGGGCCTCGACCTGCCTGCGGTCACCGAGTACATGAAGCGTGGCGAGAAGGCCATTCCCGCCGGCCTGGTGGAGCCGCACGACTTCGGCCTGCCCGGCTACCGCCGCCGCACCAAGCCGATGGTGGTGGCCGTCAAGGGCATCTGCTTCACGGTGGGCATCGAGCTGATGCTGGGCGCGGACATCGTGGTGGCGGCCGACAACTGCCGCTTCTCGCAGATGGAAGTGCAGCGCGGCATCATGGCCACGGGCGGCGCCACGCTGCGCATGGCCGAGCGCGCGGGCGTGGGCAACGCGATGCTGCACCTGCTCACGGCCGACGAGTTCGACAGCGCCGAGGCCTATCGCCTCAACTTCGTGCAGAAGGTGGTGCCGGCCGGGCAGGAGCTCGATGCCTCGCTGGCCATCGCCCAGCGCATCGCGGCGCAGGCGCCGCTGGCGGTGGTGGCCACGCGGCTCAACGTGATCAAGGCGGTGGAGCAAGGTCCGCTGGCGGCGGTGTCGGAATTCATCGAGACGCAGAAGCGCCTGTCGAACAGCGAGGACGCGGCCGAAGGCGTGCGCTCTTTCGTCGAACGCCGTCCCGCACGCTTCAGCGGCCGCTGATCCCCCCGTCTTCACCCAGAACAACAAACAACATGTCCGTCTTCATTCGCACGGCGCTTGCCGCTGCATTCACCTTGCTCGCCGTGAACACCACTTCCGCCCAGACCCCCACGCCCGCCGCACTGCCGGACCCCGCGGCCACTTCGGTCGACGCGATGGGCTGGATGAAGGGCTTCCCGCCCCCGCCCGACAAGCTCATCACCTTCGACAACCCGGCCGGCGGCGTGTTTCCGCGCACCCGCTGGAGTTTCTCGCACGTGCGCGAGACCGTGCCCACCGCCAACGTGTGGCGCGGCGCCGGCGCGGCCAGCCCGCTGCCGTCGGGGACCTCGCCGGTCCAGATCGAGGCCGTCACGTTCAACCCCCTGGGCAGCGACCAGACGCTCAACTTCGCCCAGATGATCTCCGGCACCTACACCGACGGCATCCTCGTGATGCACCGCGGCAAGGTGGTCTACGAAAAGTACTTCGGCGCGCTCACGCCCGAGCGTCCGCACATCGCGATGTCGGTCACCAAGTCCTTCGTGGGCACGCTGGCCGCCATCCTCGCGGACGAAGGCAGGCTCGACCCGGCCGCGCCCGTCACCAAATACATCCCCGAGCTGAAGGACACGGCATACGGCGACGCCACCGTGCGCCAGGTGATGGACATGACCGTGGGCGTGCACTACTCCGAGAACTACGCCGACCCCAAGGCCGAGATCTGGGACTACGCCCGCGCCGGCGGCATGCTCACCCAGGGCCAGAACTACACCGGACCGAAGTCGTTCTACGAATTCCTGGTCACGCTGAAGAAGGAAGGCGAGCATGGCGATGCCTTCGCCTACAAGACCGTCAACGCCGAGGTGCTGGCCTGGATTCTTCGCCGTGCCAGCAACCAGTCGCTGGCCGACCTGCTGAGCGAGAAGATCTGGCGGCGCATCGGCGCCGAGCAGGACGCCTACTTCATGGTCGACCGCATCGGCACCGAGTCGGGCGGCGGCGGCCTGAACACCGTGCTGCGCGACCTGGCCCGCTTCGGCGAGACCATGCGCAACGACGGCCGCGCGTCCAACGGCCAGCAGGCCATTCCGAAGGCGGTGGTGGAAGACATCCGCCGCGGCGGCGACCCGGCCAAGTTCGTCAAGGCCGGATACCCACTGCTGCAGGGCTGGTCTTACCGCGACATGTGGTGGGTCTCGCACAACCCGCATGGCGCCTACATGGCGCGCGGCATCCACGGCCAGAGCATCTATGTGGACCCGAAGGCCGAGATGGTCATCGTGCGCTATGCGGCGCATCCGGTGGCGGCCAACGGCGCGAACGACCCGCTGACGCTGCCCGCGTTCCAGGCGATGGGCGAGGCGCTGATGCGCCGCTGAGCCCGGCGAGGCTCAGCCGCGTGCTTCAGCGATGACCAGCAGCCCGTCCATGATCAGGCTCTCGACCAGCTCGAAATGCCCGTTCATGACCGGCGCCATCTTCCAGCCCGCGCCGCCGGTCATGTAGCAGGCCGGCTCGGCGCCGCAGTGCGAGCGCACGTGCTGCACCATCCGCTCGACGGCGCCGGCGATGGCGTAGGTGCCGCCGCTGGTGAGCGCGTCGCTGGTGTTGGTGGGAAATTCGCGCACTTCGCCGGTCGGCACATGCAGCCCGGCCGTGCCCGACTCCAGCGCGCGCAGCATGATGCCGTGGCCCGGCAGGATCAGGCCGCCGAGGAACTTGCCTTCGGCATCGATCGCCTCGACCGTCACGGCCGTGCCGATCAGCACCACCACCATCGGCCGCGGCGGCTCGCCCGGCTGCTCGGCCAGCATGCGGTGGCGCGCGCCGATCATCGCCACGAAGCGGTCGGCGCCCAGCCGGGTCGGGTGGTCGTAGCCGTTGACGATGCCGGCCTCGCCCGCGCTCGGCATGACCCAGCGCGGCGTGCAGTCGAAGCGCTCGACGATCTGCTCCTCGGCGCGGCGGCGCACCGCGTCGCCGGCCACCACGCAGCCCAGCATGGCGCCGGGCGCGGGCAGGTCGGCCCACGGGCCATCGGCCAGCCGCTCGATGTGGTCCAGGAATTCCGCTCCCTGCGCCTGCAACACGGCGCCGGGGCGGGCCGCATCGTAGAGCGCCCACTTGAGGCGGGTGTTGCCGATATCGATAGCGAGGAAGGGGGATGCCATGCGCCGGATTATTGCGACTTTGTGTCCAGGCATGCTGGCGCGTGCGTCGCATACGCGGCAAGGGCCCGTGCCGGGCCGCGGCTCGACAGGCTTGGCGCTGTACACGGGCGCGTAAACTTCCATCGATGAAGTGGAAGCCTGACGCCAACCGATCGTCCACCGCCGCAGCCGGGGCGCCGTGCGATCGACCCGCCGGGCGGCACCGATGAGCCGTCGCGAACCGACCATCTACGATCTGGCTCGGCTTGCCGAGACTTCCGCCTCCACGGTCAGCGCGATCCTCAATGGCACCTGGAAGAGCCGGCGCATCGGCGAGGAAACCGCGGCGCGCGTCCTCGCACTCGCGAAAGACCTGAAATACACGCTCAACCGGCAGGCCAGCGGCCTGCGGCGCAAGCGCTCCGGGCTGATCGGCATGCTCATTCCGATGCACGACAACCGCTTCTTCAGCGCCATGTCGCAGACCTTCGAGCGGCTGGCGCGCGAGCGGCATCTCTATCCCATCGTGGTCAGCACGCTGCGCGACCCGGAGCTGGAAGCAGAGACGGCACACACCCTGATCTCCTACCAGGTCGAATACCTGCTGGTGACCGGCGCCTCCGACCCCGACGCGGTGAGCAGGATCTGCGCGCACCACGGCATTGCACACCTGAATGTCGACCTGCCGGGCACGCTCGCGCCTTCGGTGGTTTCAGACAACCGTTGGGGCGCGCGTGAACTCACGGCGAAGCTCATCGAGCGATCGAAGGCGCCGCGTGCCGGGCGGCGCGACCGCTTCTGTTTCGTGGGCGGCATTCCGGGCGAGCACAACACGGTGCAGCGGATCGAGGGATTTTCCGAAGCCATCGCCGACGCGTTCGGCAGCCTGGACCGTGCGGACATCGATGCCTGCGGCTACGAAGCGGACCAGGCGGAAGCCTCGGTGCGATCGCTCTGCCAGCGCATGGGAGGCCTGCCGCGCGGGCTGTTCGTGAACTCGACCATCGCGCTGGAGGGCGTGGTGCGGTTTCTCAAGACCGTCCCGCTCGACGAGGTCCGCCAATGCGCCATCGGCAGCTACGACTGGGATCCTTTTGCGACCTGCCTGAGCTTTCCATTGCTCATGGTGCGGCAGGACATCCCGGGCCTGCTCGGAAGGGCCTTCGAGATCATCGATTCGGGCCGCTTCGATCCCGCCGAGGTCATCCGGATCCGCCCTGAGCTGGTCGAAGCCTGAGTCGCTGCGCGCCGCCGAACCGGCCCGACATGTGCATCCGGTATTCGCTCGGCGTCATGCCTTTCAGTCGCCGGAAGTGCCGGTTGAAATTGGAAATGTTGTTGAAGCCCACCAGGTAGCAGATGCTGGAGACCTGCGGGTCTTTCCTGCTCAGCAACTCGCAGGCCCTGGCGATCCGCACGCTGATCAGGAAGTCGGTGAAGGTACTGCCGGTCGCCCTCTTGAACAGCCTGGAGAAGCCGTTGAGGCCGACGCCGGCGCAATGGCTGGCGTCGGCCAGCGACAGGCTGTCGGCATAGTTTTGATAGACAAGCTCGAGCACCTTGTCGACCCGCCGGTCCAGGACGGTCTTGCGCTCGTCTCGTGCGCCCGGAATGGAGGTCGAGGAGAGCAACCGAAACCTGGGCCACCGCCCCAGGCATTGCAGCAATTCGGCCAGGGCGCTGAAGCGGGCAACGCCGAAAGTGTTTTGTACCAGGCGAAAACCGTCCTGCAGTTCACGGCCAGCATCCATGAACTCGATTCCGCAGCGGTCGCGGTCCAGCAGCGACACCACGTCGTGCAGATCCGGGAAGAGCTCCACCGCCTTGGGCATCAGGTCCCCCGGGAAATGGATCACGACGCTGCGCTCGCGCGTTCCGCTGGCCGGCGCATCGAGGGAGACCAGGTTGTGCGGAACCCGAGGACCGATCAGGACGATGGACCCCGGCTTGAACTCTCCGACATGGTTTCCGACGTAGGTGCGCCCCGAGGTCCGGAGGACGAGCTGGAGTTCATAGTCGTCGTGATAGTGCCATCGCTCCAGCGGCGAGGGCGTTGCATGGGTATGGCAACTGATGCCGCCCGATGGCTCGATGCCCAGCTCGACGCGCCGCGCCAGTTCGCTCTCGAACACGGCATCGCACCGGGCCTGGGACGGATCTTCCACGGGGAGCCTTCGAGCGTTGGAGGTGCAGCCCTGGCGACCGGCTATTGCGGCCTCGAATCCGCCTGGCCCGCCGCGATGGATTTCAATGCATGCATCACGTCGCGGGTGCCGTCGTAGAGCTTGCGGTACTGGGCGTACATGTCGTCGTAGAGCGCGCGCCGCGAAGGGTCCGGCACGATGCGACGCCCGGGCCGGACCCACCGGCCGATGTCGCCGCGCTGCACGAGGCCCGCCGCGCAGCCCGCCAGGAAGGCATTGCCGAAGCTCGCGCCGACGGTCACGGCCGGCACTTCCTGCTCCACCTGCGCGATGTCGGAGACGATCTGCAGCCAGGTGTTGCCTTGTGCGCCGCCGCCGACGGCCACCACGCGATCGACCTTCGCGCCGATGTCGGCGAAGGCTTCGAGGTTGTGGCGCACACCGAAGCCCACTCCTTCCAGCACGGCCCTGAAAAGCTGCTCCCTCGAATGCGACAGGCTCAGCCCCGCGATCACGCCGCTGGCCTGCGTGTCGTTGATGGGCGTGCGCTCGCCGCTGAAATACGGCAGCACCAGCAATCCGCCAGCGCCCGGCGCCACGTTGGCGGCGCCGTCGAAAAGCGCGGCGTAGCCGCCGGGCTCGGCGAGGTCGCGCGCAAGCTCGTCCTTGAACCATCGCGTCAGGCTGCCCGTGGTGCTCATGCCGGCGGCCAGATTGAATTGCCCTTCGTAGGCGCCCGCCACGGTCCAGACCCGCGGATCGGGCGTCGGCCTGTCCTGCACCAGCACGAAGAAGGTGGTGCTTCCATACATCACCATCAGGTCGCCGGGGGCGACCGCACCCACGCTGATCGCCTCGCTCAATGCATCGACCGCGCCCACGGCCACCGGCGTTCCCGCGGAAAGGCCGGTGGCTTGCGCGGCCTGCGCGGTGATCTCGCCGGCGATCTCGTCGGACCAGGCGGGCCGGGGCAGTGCATCCAACGGCACGAAGGCGCGATTGAAGCGTTCGTCCCACATGCCCGTGCGGGGGTTGTACAGCGGCATGTAGTGACTGGCCGTGTGCCGGTCGATGCGATGCTGCCCCGTGAGGCGCCAGCCCAGGTAGGAGCTGGCCGTGGCGAGATGCGCGGTTGCCGCCCAGACATCGGGCTCATGCCTGCGAAGCCAGCGGATCTTCGGCCCGATGGCCTGGCTGGTGAGGTCCATCAGCGAGAACTCGCGAATGGCCGCGGCGCCGAACTCCGACTCGATCTCGGCGATCTCCGCCTGCGCGCGCACGTCCACGCCGTACAGGATGGCGGGGCGCAGCGGGCGCATCCGGGCATCCAGCGGCACCACGCAGGGGCCGATCGCACTCACGGCCAGCGCGGCGACGTCCTGCCCGCTCAGGCCGGTGCCTTCCATCACCTTCCTGCACAGCGCGCAGACGTCGTGCCACCAGACCGTGTCGGCGTCCTGCTCCACATGGCCGGGGTGCGGCAGGCTGATGCCGTGGGGGATTGTGGCGGTGTTGAGGATGCGTCCGTCGAACGTCGTCAGGGTGGCCTTGCTGCTGTAGGTTCCGACGTCGATGCCGAGCAATGCGTGCTTCATGGGGACGAGAAAAGGGAATGCAGGGAGTGAGCCGATGCGGGTCGCACAATCGATTGTGCGCCTCTGCGCAATCGTATTGAGGCACTGGCCGCACGGCCATCGGGGTTTACCTCATCGCGCTCGCCGCTTCCGGGGCGCGGTGCGCGCCCTCCCCGACGCCTAGTTCTGCTTCCAGGGCAGCCCGCGCTTGCGCCAGCCGCCGGTCAGGCCACGGTGGCCGTTCTCGTCCGGATTGCCCTCGAAGCCTTCGAGGATGTTGTATGCCTCCACGCCCAGTTCGGTCGCGCGCTTCGCGGCGGCGATGGAGCGCACGCCGCTGCGGCACAGCATCACGAGTTTCCTGCCGCCCTCGGCCGCCGCGCGCACGCCGTCGTCGAAGGCCGGGTTCATCGCCATGCCCGGCCATTGCTTCCACGCCAGCGGCACGGCGCTGGGCACGTAGCCGACCCACTCGCGCTCGGCGTCGGTGCGCACGTCGACCATCACGGCCTGGCCGCCGGCCATCCATTGCGCGGCCTGCTCGGGCGTCACGTCGCCGGCGTAGCCCTTGTTCTCGACGGGATCAGTCATCTGCTTTCTTCCTTGGAATGCGGGTTTTCAATGACCGGAATTTTTCACCGCTTCGTGAAAACCCTGTTTGTTGCGTGTTCCTGTGCGCCAAAGATGGCGGCTTGGGCCTGTCAAACCATAACTCCAAGACGGCAGCCTGGGTTCCCCCAGTCAGAACAGCCAATTGGAGAGAGACAAATGACAGACAGCAAACTGCCCCGCCGCCGCGGGCTGCTCAAGGGCGCCGCCGTGGCCGCCGGTGCCATGTCCGTGCCGATGGTCAGCATGGCCCAGACCGCATCCTTGCGCTTCCAGAGCACCTGGCCCGCGAAAGACATCTTCCACGAGTACGCGCAGGACTACGCCAAGAAGGTCAATGACATGGCGGGCAACCGCCTGAAGATCGAGGTGCTGCCGGCCGGCTCGGTGGTGCCCGCATTCCAGCTGCTCGACGCGGTGGCCAAGGGCACGCTCGACGGCGGCCACGGCGTGGTCGCGTACTGGTACGGCAAGAACTCCGCGCTCGCGCTGTGGGGCTCGGGCCCCGGCTACGGCATGGACGCCAACATGATCCTGGCCTGGCACACCTACGGTGGCGGCAAGGCGCTGATGGACGAGATCTACAAGGGCCTGAACCTCGACGTGGCCTCCTACCTCTACGGCCCCATGCCCACGCAGCCGCTGGGCTGGTTCAAGAAACCGGTGGCCAAGGCCGAGGACATGAAGGGCCTGAAGTTCCGCACCGTGGGCCTGGCCGTGGACGTGTTCACCGACATGGGCGCCGCCGTGAACCCGCTGCCCGGCGGCGAGATCGTGCCCGCGCTGGACCGCGGCCTGATCGACGCGGCCGAGTTCAACAACGCATCGAGCGACCGCGTGCTGGGCTTTCCCGACGTGGCGAAGAACTGCATGCTGCAGAGCTTCCACCAGAGCGGCGAACAGTTCGAGGTGCTGTTCAACGGCAGCAAGCTGAAGTCGCTGCCGCCCGAGCTCAAGTCCATCATCGAATACGCCACGCAGGCGGCCAGCGCCGACATGAGCTGGAAGGCCATCGACCGCAACTCGAAGGACTACGAAGAGCTGAAGAAGTCCGGCATCAAGTTCTACAAGACGCCCGACGCGGTGCTGCGCGCGCAGCTCGCCTCATGGGACAAGACCATCGCGAAGAAGTCGGCCGAGAACCCGATGTTCAAGAAGGTGCTCGACTCGCAGCGTGCCTTTGCCGAACGCGCCGGCCAGTGGCAGAACGACTACTCGGTCGATTTCAAGATGGCCTACAACCACTACTTCGGACGACAGGCTAGGAAGGCCTGATGCGATTCATGTGACGCGAGGGCGCCCGGGCGGCGCCCTCTTTTTCATGCCTGCACGCATGCCGCGCACGGGTCGCGGCGAGGAGTTCGTTCCGATGCAATCTTTCCTGCTGGCGGTCGACCGGTTCTCCACATGGATCGGCAAGACCTTCGCCTGGTGCGCGCTGCTGCTCACGCTGCTCATCAGCTGGGAGGTGTTCTCGCGCTATGCGCTCAACAAGCCGCACGCCTGGGTGCTGGACGCGCAGATCATGCTGTACGGCGCGATGTTCATGACCGCCGGCGCCTACACGCTCTCGAAGAACGGCCACGTGCGCGGCGACGTGCTCTACGGCTTCTTCCGTCCGCGCACGCAGGCGACGGTCGACCTGGTGCTGTACATCGTGTTCTTCCTGCCGGGCATCGTCGCGCTCACCTGGGCCGGCTGGATCTACGCGGGCGAGTCGCTCGCCATCCGCGAGCAGACCTTCTCGGCCGAGCCGCTGCCGCTTTACCCCTTCAAGTACATCATCCCGCTCGCGGGCTTCACGCTGCTGCTGCAGGGCATCGTCGAGATCATCCGCTGCGTGCAGTGCATCCGGCAGGGCGCATGGCCTTCGCGCGAGCAGGACGTGGAAGAGGTCGACGTCGAGAAGCTCAAGGAAATGGTGCACGTGAAAGACGAGGACATCGCCGCGCTCGACCGCGTGGTGGTGGGGCAGACAGCCACCGGGGGCGCGCGATGATCCGCCGCGAACTCTGGTTCGGCCTGTCGTTCATGGCGCTGATCGTGATCGGCGCTGGCACCGTGCTGGCCAATGCGCCCACCATCACCAACGGCCACCTCGGGCTGCTGATGCTGTCGCTGGTGGTCGTAGCCATCATGCTGGGCTTTCCCACGGCGTTCACGCTGATGGGCATGGGCATGATCTTCACCTGGCTCGCCTACGACCGCGACTGGCACCGCACGCTCGACCTGATGGTGCAGTCGGCCTTCAAGACCATGGCCAACGACGTGCTCATCGCGGTGCCGCTGTTCGTGTTCATGGGCTACCTGGTGGAGCGAGCAAACCTCATCGAATCGCTGTTCAAGAGCCTGCACCTGGCGCTCGCGCGGCTGCCGGGCGCGCTCGCGGTGGCGACGCTGGTCACCTGCACCATCTTCGCGACGGCCACCGGCATCGTGGGCGCGGTGGTCACGCTGATGGGCCTGCTGGCGCTGCCGGCCATGCTGCGCGCGGGCTACAGCGTGCCGCTGGCCGCGGGCGCGATCACGGCGGGCGGCTGCCTGGGCATCCTGATTCCGCCGTCGGTGCTGCTGATCGTTTACGGCGCGACGGCCGGGGTGTCGGTGGTGCAGCTGTATGCGGGCGCATTCTTTCCGGGGCTGATGCTGGCTTCGCTCTATGTGCTGTACGTGATCATCATCGCGTGGATCAAGCCGCAGTGGGCGCCGCCGCTGTCGCAGGCCGAGCGCGTGGTGCCGCTGCCGCCGCTGTCGCAGCGGCTGGCCGAAAGCCCCGCCGCGCATGCGCTGGTGGGCTTGGTCAAGGGGCGGCGCAATGCCGGCGTGCCGCTCTCGCATGTGCTGAAGCAGCTCGGCATCGTCGCGATGCCCGGCGTGATCTTCCTGCTGCTGGCGGCCTTCAGCTACAAGGCCGTGACCACGGTGGAGGCGCAGGCGCGCTACGACATCGAGGAGATCGGCGCCGTGCGCAGCGCACCCGCCGCGGGCGGCTTGCAGGAACCGCCGTCCGAAGGCGGGCTGCAGGAGCCGCCGCGCGAAGAAAGCCTGCAGGAGCCACCCGGCGGTGAACAGGCGCCGGAGCCCGCCGCGGCCGCCGCCCCGCTGGGCGAGCCGGCAGAAGCAGCGCAAGGCGCCGCCGAAAGTGCCGCCGAAGCCGCCACCGAGCGCCCCGCGCCCACTTGGTGGTGGGTCACCTTCGCGATCTTCGGCGCCATCGTCACGCTGTTCTACCTGTTCCTGAGCTTCGCGCGGCTCGAGATCTTCAAGATGCTGCTGGCGTCGTTCTTCCCGCTGGTGCTGCTGATCCTTTCGGTGCTGGGCTCCATCGTGCTGGGCCTTGCCACGCCGACCGAGGCAGCCGCCATGGGCGCGCTCGGCGGCATGCTGCTGGCCGCGGCCTACCGGCGGCTGAACCTCGCGGTGCTGAAGGAGTCGGTGTTCCTCACGGCCAAGACATCGGCCATGGTGTGCTGGCTCTTCGTGGGCTCGGCCATCTTCTCGGCCGCGTTCGCGCTGCTGGGCGGGCAGGCGCTGGTGGAAGAGTGGGTGCTGGGCATGAACCTCACGAAGGTGGAGTTCCTGATCCTGAGCCAGGTCATCATCTTCCTGCTGGGCTGGCCGCTGGAGTGGACCGAGATCATCGTGATCTTCATGCCCATCTTCATCCCGCTGCTCGACAACTTCGGCGTCGACCCGCTGTTCTTCGGGCTGCTGGTGGCGCTGAACCTGCAGACGGCCTTCCTGTCGCCGCCGGTGGCCATGGCGGCCTTCTACCTGAAGGGCGTGAGCCCGCCGCACGTGACGCTCAACCAGATATTCCTGGGCATGCTGCCCTTCATGGGCATCCAGGTGCTGGCGATCGTGCTGCTGTACACGTGGCCGCAGATCGGGCTGTGGCTGCCGCAGCTGCTCTACAAGTAGAGCAATGTCGTCGCGCTCTGCGTCTACTCCGGCGCGGTTCCATTGACGATAAAGAGCCGAGCCACCTTTGCGACCTGCTCCCGCATGAACCCCATGCCTATGAGCAAATATATGCTCAAGCGTGCAGAAATTCTCAGGCTGCTACTTGAGACATAGCAGACTGAGCCGAGCGCCCCTACCATGATGCCTCAAATTAAAAAGGGAGTGGCACATGAGCGGCAGGGAGTTTTGCGCGCCGGACAATTCAAATCATCCCAAATGGAAAAGTTGGGACGTTTTCAAATGGCGCGTATTATCGGAAAAAATGGGTGGCGGGCGAGCATATCTGCAAGCGTACAAAGACGGTTGGGTTGTTTACAATAAATTCCGTATAAAAGATGCGGCGGAGCAATACCGAATCCCTCCCGCGATGCTCGGCTGCGTCGCTTGGGCCGAAGTGGGCGGCAAACCCGACGGCATCAAAAGACCGGTATTCCAAGGACGCACGTTGCAGCGAACACTGGCGGGCCGACCCGTCAAATTTGGAAAGCCGCCCGAAGAAACATCGGTTGGCGCGGTCAGCATCCAGCTGCGGGTTGCCTCCAAAGAGCTAGGCATACCGATCGAACTGTTGTCGTACTCCGATCGAATGAACCTGATTGCGTGCCTTGAGACCGACACGTTCAATTTGAACGTCGTTGCTCTGCATCTGAAAAATCTGATCCTGTACGACTACCCAGGCACCGATACTTCAAATCTCACTGACGAACAATTCATCGTCGCAGGCTCTCGCTATAACCGAGGCATCGAGCGTGCGTTGAATGAATTTATAGATTCAATAAAGCTTTCCCCTGGAAGCCAAGGCAGGCAATTTTCCGAATATGGGCGCAGAATGCTGGAGCATCGCGACCATATCTTAATGCTTCTCGAAAAAGTCTGACAATGAAAAGAATAGGTCTGGCAGTTGTATCGGCGTATGCCTTCTTTTGCATTGCCCTGATGCTTCTCATGCCCATGAACAAGTATGAATGGATGTTGGACGAGCCGAGTGCAAAATCCGATGGGCTGACTTTTTGTGGATTGCCTATTGACAATGACATCAGCACCAGATTTTTCTCTGTCGCCTTTTTAATTCCACTCTTTGTTTTTGCAGCGATCCAGTCAATCAGAGAGAAAAAAATACATTACTCCCTTTGGATTGCCATTGCCTTGCTCGCGATTTGGGGGTGGCGTTTTTTTATCTATTACCCGTTGTGCTGAGCTGGCGAGGCAAAGGGTTGAAGGTTCGCGGCCCTGTCTCAGCGCCGCCGCTCCACATACGGCCGCGCCTGCAGCAGCACGATCCTGTCGCCCACCGTCGCCCATTCGATGTCCTGGTCGACCGCGTTGAAGGTGCGCTTCACCGCCGCGCCCACGTTGGCCAGGCGCACCACCAGGTCGTCGGTCAGCACGTTGCGCCCGGCCTGCAGCGGCACTTCCTTCACGCCGCCGTCCTTGTCGAGCTGCAACGCCGTGTCTTCGGCCGAGCGGCTCAGCACCTGGATGGCCTTGGACCAGCTCGAATACATCACCTGCTCCGCCACCCGCTGCCCCTCGACCACGCGGATGCCGATGCCGCGCTTGGCCGAGATGTAGGTGACGTGCGCATGCCCCGCGTCGAAGGGGTCGCGGGTGATCAGCACGCCGGCGTTGGTGGAGTCGATGGCGGTCTGCACGAACACGCCCATCAGCACCGACTCGGCGCCGAAGCCCGCGGCGCCGCGCGCCTCCCATGCCTCGGGGTTGAAGACCGAAGCCCAGACCTTCTTGACCGCGGCCTCGAGCGCGTCGCCGGTCTTGACGTTGGGCACGGTGGTGTAGAGCCCCGCGCCGCTGAAGCCGGGCAGGTCTTCGGAGTTGGACGAACTGCGCACGAACACGCCACCCCCGCCCAATTGCGACTGCCATGCCGCGCGCCATGAAGCGGCAGTGGCCGCATCGACCGGCCATTGCACGATCTCGTCGCGCAGCTGCGCCAGCGCTTTCTGGCGGACCTTGGGGTCGCTCGCGAAGCCGGGTTGCTGCTGCATGCGCGCGATGCGCTCGCCCAGGCCGTTCGCTCGCATGAAGCGGTCGTAGTGGGCAAAGGGCACGCAGAAGCCGTCGGGCACCGACGTGCCCGGAATGCGTGCGGCCTGCATGGCGCCGAGGTTGGCGGCCTTGGTGCCGCACTGCGCGCTGTTGCGGGCGCGCAGCGAGGCCAGCGGCAGCAGGCGGGTCTCGAGCAGGTCGGGCTTGACGGCCTTCGCACCGCCGGGCGTGGCGCCGGCGGCGGCGGTGCGCACCGCGCGCGGCGGCAGCGCCGCGATCTCATCGGCCGTGAGGCGGCGCACCTGGTAGCCCGAGGCCGCGACCTTCAGCGCCACCCACTGGCCCGCGTGCTCCTTCAGCACCGTCGCAGCGTCGCGCACATAGGCGTTCGGAATGCCCCAGCCCTTGGCCAGCAGGTTGACGTGCGACAGCGCCGTGGACGGCCGCTCGGTCAGCACGCCCGCCACCGGCGGCAGGCTCAGGGGCACCTGCCGCAGCACCGCGATGTCGTCGGGCAGCAGTGCGTTGATGCCCGACTCGTCCTCCACCACGCGCACGCGGCCGGTGGCGGTGCCGACGTTCATCGGCAGATAGGGCTGCTCGCGGATCAACGCCTCCTGGCTTATGTAGTCGATGCCGGTTTCCATGGCAATTCGCTCGTGCAGCGTGGAGTTGGTCTTGAACTTCACGGGCGCGAAGAAGCTGGCCTTCACCTGCGCGTCGGCCTGCCGCAGCAGCGGCGCGGTGAGCCGGTCGCCTTCCCAGAATTCGTAGCTGAAGGCGCCGATGTTCTGCTGCCAGCTCAGCGTGCCGAACAGGAAGCGGCGGTCGGGCACGAGGTAGTTGCGATCGATCTCGCGCTTGGCGGTGTCGGGCGCCAGCCGCGTGTCGCGCAGGAACCGCACGTGCAGCTGGTAGCGCGGCGTGTCGATGTAGTACATGCGCGGCGCCGGCTTCGCCTTCAGGTCGACGACGAACAGCACGTGAGCCAGCTGCATCGGCGTGCCGGCGTCGTAGACGCGCGCGAGCTGGTCGAAGTCGCCCTGGCTGCGCAGCGCCGGCAGCGACGACGGCACCGCCGGACGCGCCCCCTGCGGCTGGGCCGGGCCCTGCTGGTTCTGTTGCTGATAGTAAGAAGGCTTGCGCGCGAGCTGGGCGGCGGCCGGCACCGCCGCGGTGGCGGCGATGCACAGCGCCAGCAGCGCCGGCCATCTCTTGTGGAAGCACATTTCGCCCTCAAGGCGCGCGTTGTTTTCGTTTTTCACCTCTGTTCCCTCCTTACAGCTGGTTGCCGAATGCACCTGCGCTTCACCAAGCAAGGGGACGGCGCTGACAGCGGCAGCGGATTCTCGCGCGTTACAAACAGGCAAACCAAGCGACCGG
Source organism: Variovorax sp. MPBD4-3 (assembly GCF_058809745.1). Taxonomy (NCBI): domain Bacteria; kingdom Pseudomonadati; phylum Pseudomonadota; class Betaproteobacteria; order Burkholderiales; family Comamonadaceae; genus Variovorax; species Variovorax sp. MPBD4-3. Next base: position 18,897 of record NZ_JBXASW010000062.1, on the reverse strand, counting down.
ACCGCTTCGTACATCCGGGGATCAGAGGAAACACATGAACCGCAAGACACCCGGGCGCATTCGTCGCCCGCTGCAACAGTGGCTGCTCGGCCTGGCGCTCCTGGGCGCCGGCATCGCGGCCGGCGCCCAGCCCGGCCCACAGGGCCAGATCGCACGCCTGAACCAGCAACAGGGCACCGTGAGCATCGCGCCCGCCGGCCAGGACCGCTGGCAGGCGGCCCGGCAAGGCAGCACGCTGTCGGTCGGCGACCGCGTCTGGACCGACCGCAACGCGCGCGCCGAGTTCTACATCGGCCCGGTGGCGCTGCGGCTGGGCAGCCAGACGCAGGTGGAGTTCTCGGGACTCGACGGCAACTTCGTGGACATCACCACCACGCAGGGCGAGCTGCAGTTGCGCGTGCGCGACGGCCTGGCGGGCCAGCGCCTGAAGATCCACACCGGCAACCTGCAGGCGGTGATCACCGCGCCGGGCGAATACCGCTTCGCCGCGGACACCGCCACTTCCACCACCTGGGTGGCGGTTGCGTCGGGCCAACTCACGCTGTACGGAAGGAACGGCGCCTCGCAGTTGCTGACCGACCGCCAGCAGACGACCGTGTCCGGACGCGACCTGGCGGTCGTGCAGACCCAGCGGGTGCAGAACGCCGGCTTCGACGCCTGGGTGGCCGAGCGCGACCGGAACGAGGACCGCTCCTCCGGCACCGCACGCTTCGAGCCGCCCGGCCTGCTGGTGCAACCGGCGGTGGTGGCCGTGCCGCCGCCGCAGGTGCGCTACGAGCCCGACTACAGGGTGCAGCAGGAGCAACAGCTGGCCTGGCAGCGCGAGCAGGAGTGGCGCCAGCAGCAGGAGGAACTCCGCCAGCAGGAAGATTGGCGCCGCGACCAGGAATGGCGCCAGCAGCGCGAATGGCAGCAGCGCCGCGAGTGGCGCGATCGCGCCGAGCAGGACCGCTGGCGGCAACAGCAGCAACAACAGCAGATCCAGTTGCAGCTCCAGCAGCAGCAACAGCAGGCCCTGCGCCAGCAACAGGAAATGCAGCTGCGCGCCGCGCAGGCGCAGGCCCAGCAGCAACAGCAGCTGCTTCAACAGCAACAGCGCGCGGCGCAGCAGGCGGCGCAAGTCCAGCAGCAGCAACTGCAGCTTCGCCAGCAGCAGGAGATGCAACTGCGCGCCGTACAGATGCAGCAACAGGTGCAGGCCCAGCAGGCGGCGCAGCAGAACGCGTTGCGCCAGGCCCAGGAAGCGCAGCTTCGTGCGATACAGCAGCAACAGCAACGCGGCGCTGCCGCAACGCCGCAGCAGCAACAAGGCCAGGGCGAAGACCTGAAGCGGCTCTGGACCTCGCCGGACTCGCGCTGATCCCCGCGGGCGCGGGGCGCCGGAAGCCCCGCCGAAAGCTCCGCCAATCCGCCCGCCGCTAAAGTCGGCGGCCAAGGAGCTTTTCATGCCCACATTCGACTTCGATCTCTTCGTCATCGGCGGCGGCAGCGGCGGCGTGCGCGCCGCGCGCATAGCGGCGCAAACCGGCGCGCGCGTCGGGCTGGCCGAGGCCGCCGATCTCGGCGGCACCTGCGTCAACGTGGGCTGCATACCCAAGAAGCTCTACAGCTACGCGGCCGGCTACGCCGAATCCTTCGAGGAGGCCGCGGGCTACGGCTGGAAGCTGCCGCAGGCCCCGCAGTTCGACTGGGCGCATCTCAAGTCGCAGCGCGCGAAAGAGATCGGCCGGCTCAACGGCATCTACGGCTCGCTGCTGAAAAACGCCGGCGTGACGCTCGTCACCGGCTGGGCCCAGCTGGTCGATGCCCACACGGTCGAGATCGACGGCAAGCGCCACACGGCGCGCCACCTGCTGGTAGCCACCGGCGGCACGCCCTTCGTGCCCGACATTCCGGGCCGCGAGCACATCGTGACCTCCGACGCGATGTTCGACCTCGACCCGTTCCCCAGGCGCCTGCTGGTGGTGGGCGGCGGCTACATCGCCTGCGAGTTCGCCTCCATCTTCAACGGCCTGGGCGCCAAGGTGACGCAGCTGCATCGCCGCGCGCACCTGCTCACCGGCTTCGACGACGACGTGCGGCAGTTCCTCGCCAGCGAGATGGGCAAGGCGGGTGTCGACCTGCGGCTCAACTGCGAGGCCGTTTCCGTCGCGCGCGGCGCAGGCGGCCTCACCGTCACGCTGGCACGCGGCCAGCAGATCGAGGCCGACACGGTGCTCTTCGCGACCGGGCGCGTGCCCAACACGCAGGGCCTGGGCCTGGAGGCCGCGGGCGTGAAGCTCGACGAGAAAGGCGCGATCGCGGTCGATGCGCACTACCGCAGCTCGGTGCCGTCGATCTACGCGGTGGGCGACGTCTCCACGCGCGTGCAGCTCACGCCGGTGGCGCTGGCCGAGGCGATGGTGGTGGTCGACGAGCTCTTCGGCAAGGGCAAGCGCCGGCTCGACTACGAGTTCATTCCCACCGCCGTGTTCACGCATCCGAACATCGGCACCTGCGGCTATGGCGAGATCGAAGCGCGCGCGAAGTTCGGCGAAGTGACCGTGTTCTCGAGCGAGTTCAAGTCGCTGCGCCACACGCTGTCGGGCCGCAACGAGCGCACCTTCATGAAGCTGGTGGTCGACAAGGCCACCGACCGCGTGGTGGGCCTGCACATGGTGGGCGCGGATGCCGGCGAAGTGGTGCAGGGCTTTGCCGTGGCGATGCGCGCGGGCGCGACGAAGGCGCTGTTCGACAGCACCATCGGCATCCATCCCACGGCCGCCGAAGAGTTCGTGACCATGCGCGAGCCGATGCCCGGCTGATCAGGCCTGCGCCGCCTGCTGCGGCTTGCCCTCCAGCAGCTTCACCAGCACGAACAGCACCCGGTTGGCCGGCGTGGGCACGCCCAGCGCCTCGCCGCGCCGCACTACCAGCCCGTTGAGGTGGTCGATCTCGCTGAGCTTGCCGCGCGCCAGGTCCTGAGCGGTCGATGAATACTGCGCGGGCATGGTCTGCGCGATGCCGCGCAGGGCGGCGTCGGTGTCGCCCGGCACTTCGACGCCTTCGGCCTTCGCCACCGCGAGGCACTCGGCCACCACGTCGCGGATCACGTCGCTCACGCCCGTGCCTTGCACGAGCACGCCGTAGGGCAGCTGCGTGATGGCCGACAGCGCGTTGTAGGCGCAGTTGAGGATCAGCTTGGCCCAGAGCGAGCCGCGCACGTTGTCCGAGATCTGCGTGGGCACGCCGGCCGCCGCCAGATGCCGCGCGACTTCCTCGCTGCGGCCCGACGGCGCGATCACCAGCTCGCCGCGGCCGTTGTGCTTCACGTGGCCGGGGCCGGCCATGCCGGTGGCCACGTAGACGACGGCGGCGGCCACTTCGTTCGACGCCGGCAGCACCGCGCGCACGCGCTCGTCGTTGTCCACGCCGTTCTGCAGCGTGAGCACCAGCGCGCCCGGCGCCAGGTGCGGCCCGATCTGCGCGGCGGCCGATTCGCTGTCGGTGGATTTGACGCAGAACAGCACCAGGTCGGCACCCTGCACCGCGCCGGGTTCGGTGCTCGCGGCCATCCGCACCTGTTCGTCGAAGGCCCGGGTCTCCAGCCGCAGCCCGTTGGCGTTGACGGCCTCCACATGCGCGGGCCGGCCGATCAGCACCACCTCGTGGCCCGCGCGCGCCAGCATGGCGCCGTAGTAGCAACCGACCGCGCCGGCGCCCATGACTGCGACTTTCATCGATGCGACTCCTTGGATGCTGCGGGGATCATGCCTCGGCCTCGGCGCCGCGCGAGGCCGCGCCCTCGGCCAGCAGCCATTCGCGGAACGCCACGAAGGCCGGCAGGTCGAGCCGGTCGGGCCGGTAGCAGAGGTAGTGGCCCTGGTTCACGCTCACCGGCGTGCCGCAGGGGCTCAGCAGCGCGCCTTCGGCCAGCTCTTCCTGCACCAGCAGCCTGGGCACGAGGCCGATGCCCAGTCCGTTGAGCGCCGCCTGGATCAGCGCCGAATACTGCGCGAAGCGCGGCCCCGCCACCGTCTGCACTTCCGGCACGCCGTGCTGCGCGGCCCATTGCCGCCACGCGCCGGGCGCGCCTTCGTGATGCAGCAGCGTGTGGCCGGTGATGTCGGCGGGCTGCGCGATGCGGTGGCGCCCCTCGACCAGCGAGCGCGCCACGATCAGCACGAACTCGCGCCCCGCGATGTACTCGGACACCACGCCGGGCCAGCCGTCGGGGCCGTAGCGGATGGCGGCGTCCACGCCCGCCGGAATGCCGTCGCTGGGCTCCAGGTGGCGGCTGAAGCTCAGCATCACGTGGCGGCTCTTCTGGCTGAAGGCGGGCAGCCGCGGAATGAGCCACTTGGTGAGAAAGGTGGGCACGCTGGCCAGCGTGAGGAGCCCCGCGCCCGCGTCGCCCGAGCGGGCCTCGAAGGTCGCGGTCTCGATGGCGCGCAGCCCGCCCGAGATTTTCTGCCAGTACACGCGGCCCTGCGGCGTGAGCTGCACGCCGCGTCCGTTCTTCTGCAGCAGCTCGCGGCCCAGGAAAGCCTCGAGCCCGGCGATCTGCTTGCTGACCGCGCTCACGGTGATGCACAGGGCGCCCGCCGCGAGCGTGATGCTCTGGTGGCGCGCCACCGCGTCGAAGGCCAGCAGCTCCTGGATGGTGGGGCAGTCGCGCTTCATGCATCGCTCCGCTTCATGAAAGCTGCGTGAAAAACGCTTTCTGATTGCTCAAGTGTCGTCATCCAACTTTCACCCATAAGTACGCACGCGGTTCCTAGAATTCGGGGCAACGCGGCGGCATGCCCGGCGCTGACAGTAGCGCATCCGGAAAGTATGCCGGGTGTCCATGACATTGGAGACAACCTTGGTTCGCGGCATTTCGCTCATCTACGGCCTGTACCTGCTGCTGCCCATCGCCCTGCTGATGATCGGCAGCGTGGGCGGCAACTGGACCAACACGCTGCTGCCCACCGGCATCACCGGACAGTGGTACGTCGACCTGTGGCTCGACACCTCGTTCCGCAAGGCTTTCGTCAGCAGCCTCGTGGTCGCCATGTCGGCCTGCGCCATCAACACCGTGCTGGCCTTGCCGCTGGCCTATGCGCTGTACCACGGCGCGCAGCGCGGCGGCAGCCTGGCGGCGCGCATCGTGAGCGCCACGCCGGTGGCGGTGCCGGCCATCACGCTGGCCTTCGGCTACATGATCGTGTTCAACACCGATCTCGCGCCCTGGCTGGGCTCGATGCCGCTGCTGATAGCCGCGCACGCGATCCTCACCCTGCCCTACCTCACCAACACGCTGCTGACCGACCTGCGCCACCTCGACCTCGGCCGGCTCGAGCAGGCGGCGGCCACGCTCGGCGCCTCGGGCTGGCAGCAGTTCACCGGCATCGTGCTGCCGAGCCTGCGCCAGAGCCTGATCAGCGGGCTGGTGATGGTGGCGGCCATCTCGGTGGGCGAGTTCGGCGTGTCGAACCTGCTCACGAGCTTCCAGAACCGCACCTACCCCGTGGTGCTGCTGCAGGCCTTCTACGGCGCCACGGGCTTCGCCTGCGCGGCCACGGTGATCCTTCTTGTGCTGGCGAGCGCGTCGGCGCTTCTTTCCTCTTCCCTCGTGAAGCAACGCGCCTGACCGATACGCCATGAGCCTCCTACTCGACAACGTCAACTACAACTATCCCGGCAGCACGCACGGCCTGCACGACGTGTCGCTCGACGTGCGCACCGGCGAGCTGGTCGCGGTGATCGGCCCCAGCGGCTCCGGCAAGTCGACGCTGCTGAAGCTGGTGTCGGGCCTGGAGACGGGCCACACCGGCCGCATCGCGCTCGACGGCGAAGACATGTCGCGCACGCCCGTGCACCAGCGCAACATCGGCATGGTGTTCCAGAGCTACGCGCTGTTCCCGCACCTGAGCGTGCTCGACAACGTGGCCTACGGGCTCAAGCTGCGCAAGGTGGCGGCCACCGAACGACGCCAGCGCGCGCAGGAGCTGCTCGACATCGTGGGGCTGGGCGACTTTGCGCAGCGCGCCGTGGCGCAGCTTTCGGGCGGCCAGCAGCAGCGCGTGGCCTTGGCGCGCGCCCTGGCCATCGACCCGCGCGCCCTGCTGCTCGACGAGCCGCTGTCGGCGCTCGACGCCAGCGTGCGCGGCCACCTGCGCGACCAGATCCGCGCCATACAGCAGCGCTTCAACGCCACCACGCTGCTGGTCACGCACGACCAGGAAGAAGCCCTGGTCATGGCCGACCGCGTCGCCATGCTCAAGGACGGCCGGCTGCTGCAGATCGCCACGCCGCGCGACATCTACGAGAACCCCGCGAGCCGCGCGGTGGCCGAGTTCGTCGGGCTCTCGACCATCCTGCCCGCCAAGGTGGCCGCGCCGGGCCGGCTGGACCTGGGCTTCGCCGAACTCTTCGCCGACACCGGCCAGCGCGCCTTCGGCACCGCGGTGCACGTGCTGGTGCGCCCCGAGCACATCCGAGCCGACCCCGCAGCCGACGCCGTGAACCGTCTCGCGGGCAGCACCCGCGCGCAGCGCTACCTGGGTGCGCTCACGCGCTACGACTTCGAGGTGCCGGGCGCGGCCAAGCCCTTCCTTGCCGAATCGCCCGCGCCGGCCGTGGAGGCCATCGCCATCGCGCCCGGGCACATCCGTTTACTCGACCACTGAACCCTTTCCTCAAGGAGCCACCATGCAACGCAGACAACTGATCCAAGCCGCCGGCGCACTGCCGCTGGCCACCCTCGCGGCCCGCACCGCCTTCGCCTTCGACGGCCCCGAGCTGTATGCGGGCGAGAAGGCGCTGTACGCCGAGGCGCAGAAGGAAGGCCTGTGCGTCTCCTTCGACACCGGCCCCGAATGGGCCAACTGGAAGTCGCTGTTCCGCGACTTCAAGAAGCGCTACCCCGAGATCGAGCTGACCTACAACGACATCGGTTCCGCCGCCACCGTGGTCGCGCTCGAGAAGACCAAGCGCCGCCCGCAGGCCGACACCGCCTACTACTTCGCCGCCTCGGCCGTCGACGCCGCGAAGAAGGACGTGGTCGCGCCCTTCAAGCCCGTCAACTTCGACAAGCTGCCGCCCGTGTTCCGCGAGGCCGAAGGCCGCTGGTTCACCATCCACACGCTGAACATCGCCTTCCTGGTCAACAAGAAGCTGGTGAAGAACGTGCCCACGGGCTGGGCCGACCTGCTCAAGCCCGAGTTCAAGAACACGGTGGTCTACCTCGACCCGCGCTCCACCGGCATCGGCCAGGTGCTGACCTTCGCCGCGGCCTACGCCAACGGCGGCAGCGTCGACAACGTGCAGCCCGGCATCGACTACCTGGGCAAGCTGCATTCGGCCGGCAACGTGCTGCGCGTGGAAGGCACCACGCCCTACGCCAAGTTCCTCAAGGGCGAGATCCCGGTGTGGATCAGCTACGAGAACGACGGCCTGAAAGCCAAGCACGTCGACGGCATGGGCGACGCGATGGAAGTCGTCATTCCGAAGGAAGCCAGCGTGGCCGCGCCCTACGCCATCAGCCTGGTGAAGAACGGCCCGAACCCGAACGCCGGCAAGCTATGGCTCAACTTCATCATGAGCGAGGCCGGCCAGTCGCTGTTCGCGCAGGGCTTCGTGCGGCCGGCCGTGCCGGGCACGCAGCTGAGCGCCGACGTGGCTGCCAAGATGCCGCCCGCGCCGCAGATCAAGCCGCTGGACGTGGTGAAGGCCTCGGAGCGCAAGGCCGAGATCGACAAGCTGTGGGCGCAAGCCGCGCTGGGCAAGTGATCGGGCAGCCGTGATGCGACGCTTTGGCGCCTGGCCCGCCTGGGCCTTCATGGCGCTGTTCTTCGCGGTGCCGCTGGCGGCGCTGCTGCCCGAGGCCTTCGGCGAAGGCGGCAGCGCCTTCGGGCGGCTGTTCGGCAACCCGCTGTTCTTCGGCGCGCTGCGCAACACGCTGGCGCTGGGATTGGCGGCGGGCGCGGTGTCGGCGCTGGTGGGCACCTGCATCGCGATCGAGCTGGCGCGCCAGCCGGCGTCGCGGCGCCAGTGGATGATGACGCTGCTGGGCCTGCCGCTGGCGTTCTCGGGTCTGGTGATCGCCTACGGCTTCATCCTGGCCTTCGGGCGCGCGGGCTTCGTGACGCAGCTGCTCGCGGGGCTGGGCGCGGACCCGGCGGCCCTGGGCAGCTGGATCTACAGCGTGTCGGGCCTGGGCTTCGCCTATGCCTACTATCTGATCCCGCGCGTGGCGCTGTCGCTGTACCCGGTGTTCGCGAACCTCGACCTGCGCCCGGCGCAGGCGGCGCGCACGCTGGGCGCGTCGAAAGCCCGCGCCTTCCGGGACACGGTGGTGCCCGAGGTGCTGCCTTCGGTGCTGTCGAACGCCTGCATGGTCGCCGCGATTGCCATGGGCACCTACGGCACGGCGCTGGCGCTGGTGGGCACGCAGCTCAACATCCTGCCGCTGATGCTGCTGGCGCAGGTGGGCGACGGCGGGTCCGATTTCGCGGTGGCGGCGGCGTTGTCGCTGGTGCTGATGGTGGTGTGTGTGATCGTGATGGGAGTGGGTGATGTCTTTACGCGAAGGCGCGAGCGCGGTGCTGTCGGCGCCGGTCACTGAGGCGCTGGCGCGCCTGGCGCAGAAGCAGCGGGGGCCGTCGCGCCACCGCCAGCCGGTGGCGATGATCGGCCCCGGCGACGGCGGCCCGGCCGAGTGCGAGGCCGCCCATGCGGTGGCGCATGCGCTGGCCCGCGCGGGCATGTCGGTGGTGTGCGGCGGGCGCGGCGGGGTGATGGCCGCGGCCTCGCGCGGCGCGGTGGAAGCCGGCGGCATCGCCGTGGGCATCCTGCCCGAGGACGACGACCGCAACGCCAACGAGTGGCTCAGCGTGGCCATTCCCACGGGCATGGGCGAGATGCGCAACGGCATCATCGCGCGCAGCGGCGTGTGCCTGGTGGCCATCGGCGGCAACATGGGCACGCTGTCGGAGATGGCAATGGGGCTGAAGTGGGGCAAGCCGGTGTTCGTGATGCACGGCGATGTGGCGCTGCCCGGGGCGGTGCAGGCTGTCGATGTGAACGACATGCTTGCGAAGGTGCTGGGGTGCTTGCTGGGCTGAGGTTTCTTTCGGGGTGCGTGCACAGGCCACCGGGTACTCCCCTCCGCGAATGTCCCCCGGGCTTCGCCCTCCTCCTTTATTTCGCTGCGGGGAGCACCCGGCGCCCTGCGCACAACGAGCGCTGCCGTTGTGCCGCTCGATCAACAAGTGCTCTGAACGCTCACGACGGCGGGGTGCCTTGCGCAGCGAAATAAAGGAGGAGGCCGCAGGCCGGGGGACATTCGCGGAGCAAGGCACCCCGTCGGCGTGAGCGCGCCCCGAACAACGCCGCCAAACACCCCACAACAGGCATTGCACAATGACGCCATGCCCTACATGCCCACCTTCGTCGCTCCCGCCCGCTTCACCGATGCCGCCGCCGCACTCGAACAGGTCAAGGCCATCTACAACGGCGGCCTGGCCCATCTTCGCGAATCGATGCTGCGCTTCGTTGCCGGCGAGGCGCTGCCCGGCCGGGTACGGGCCTGCTACCCCTTCGTGCGGGTGCATACCCACACCGTCTCGCGCCACACGCCGCCGGCCAACGCCGGCCTGAGCTACGGCTTCGTGGCCGGGCCCGGCCGCTACGAGACCACGCTGACGCGGCCCGACCTGTTCTCGCGCTACTACTTCGACCAGTTCCGCCTGCTGCTGGAAAACCACCAGGTCGAGCTGGAGATCGGCACCAGCACGCAGCCCATTCCCATCCACTTCTCGTTTGCCGAGAACGACCACATCGAAGGCACCATGAGCGCCGAGCGCCGCGCCCTCATGCGCGACGTGTTCGACCTGCCCGACCTGGGCGTGATGGACGACGGCATCGCCAATGGCACCTTCGAGGCGCGCGACGGCGAGGCGCAGCCGCTGTCGCTGTTCACGGCCGCGCGGGTGGACTACTCGCTGCACCGCCTGCGCCACTACACCGGCACCGCGCCCGACTGGTTCCAGAACTTCGTTCTGTTCACCAACTACCAGTTCTACATCGACGAGTTCGTGCGGCTGGGCCACGAGGCCATGGCCGACGAGAACAGCGAGTACATCGCCTTCATCGAGCCCGGCAACGTGGTCACGCGCCGCCGCGGCCTGGCCGCTGGCGGCAGCGAGAACTTCGGCCACCTGCTCGACGGCAGCCAGGGCACCGCACCGCCGCGGCTGCCGCAGATGCCGGCCTACCACCTGGTGCGCGAGGACTGCAGCGGCACCAGCATGGTCAACATCGGCGTCGGCCCGGCCAATGCCAAGACCATCACCGACCACATCGCCGTGCTGCGCCCGCACGCCTGGATGATGCTGGGCCACTGCGCCGGCCTGCGCAACACGCAGCAGCTGGGCGACTACGTGCTGGCCCACGCCTACGTGCGCGAGGACCACGTGCTCGACGAAGAACTGCCGCTGTGGGTGCCCATTCCGGCGCTGTCGGAGATCCAGCTCGCGCTCGAGAAGGCCGTGGCCGACGTCACGCGCTACGAGGGCCCCGACCTCAAGAAGATCATGCGCACCGGCACGGTGGCCAGCACCGACAACCGCAACTGGGAGCTGCTGCCCGGCAACCAGCCGCAGCGCCGCTTCAGCCAGAGCCGCGCGGTGGCGCTGGACATGGAAAGCGCCACCATCGCGGCCAACGGCTTCCGCTTCCGCGTGCCCTACGGCACCCTGCTGTGCGTGAGCGACAAGCCGCTGCACGGCGAGATCAAGCTGCCCGGCATGGCCAACCACTTCTATCGCGAACGGGTGGAACAGCACCTGCGCATCGGCATGCGGGCCATCGACATCCTGCGCGAGGAAGGCTCCACGCGCCTGCACAGCCGCAAGCTGCGCAGCTTTGCCGAGGTGGCCTTCCAGTAAAGCAAGGGCGCCCGGCGTGCATCCGGGTTTGTCCCTGCCCGCGCACGGGCGGGATCGGCGCTTTTCGCGGACATCATTCGGTTTCCCCACAGAAAACCGGAAACAAGATGCCCCAGTCGCCTTCCGTCACTCTCTCGCGCCGCAACTTCTCGGCATGGATCGCGGCATCGGCCGCAGCTGCAGGCACAGGGGGCGCCGCGCTGTGGCCCGGCATCGCCAGGGCGGCCGACGCACCGGCGGGCAGCAAGCTGCGCATCGTGATTCCCGCCAACGAAGGCGGCGGCTGGGACCAGACCGGCCGCGCGCTCGGCGCCGCGCTGCTGGCCTCGGGCGCGGTGGGCAACGTGGTCTACGAGAACATCGGCGGCAAGGGCGGCACCATCGGCCTGGCCAAGTACGTCGAGAAATACGACGCCGACCCGGAGGCCCTGCTCGTCAGCGGCATGGTGATGGTCGGTGCCGTGGCGCTGCAGAAGCCGGCGGTGACCCTGAGCAACGTGTCGCCGGTGGCACGCCTGACCAGCGACTATGAAGTGGTGGCGGTCAAGGCCGACTCTCCCATCAAGACGCCGAAGGACCTGATCGCGCAGCTGCGCACGGACGCGGCCAACACCGTGGTCGCGGGCGGCTCCGCCGGCGGCGTGGACCACATGTACGCCGGCATGCTGGCGCGCGTGGCGGGCGCTTCCTCCTCGCTGGTCTACCAGCCGCACCCCGGCGGCGCGCAGGTGGTGGAGGCGCTGGAAAGCGGCAAGGCGGTGGCGGGCATCTCGGGCTTCAGCGAATTCAGCGACAGCCTGGCCAGCGGCCGGCTGCGCGCCATCGGCGTGTCGTCGAAGCAGCCGTTCCAGGGCATCGCATCGGTGCGCGAGCAGGGCGTGGACGCCGACCTCGCCAACTGGCGCGGCGTGATGACCGGCAAGAAGGTGCCGCCCTACCGCAAGGCCGTGCTGCTCGACGCGGTGCGCCGCGCGACCACGCACGACCTGTGGGCGAAGACCATCAAGCGCAACAACTGGGACCCGTACTGGATGGCGGGCAAGGACTTCGAGAGCTTCCTGGAGCTGGACACCGCGATGGCCGGCCCGCTGATCTACCTGCTCAAGCTGAAGGCCTGAAGCCGGACCCTGCCGGCGCTCAGGCGAAAAGCTCCGGCATCTCGCGCTGCGCCTTCGGCGTGAGCGTGAGCGCGCGGCCGTCCAGTTCCTGCCGCACCCATCCGCGCCGCAGCGACAGCTGCAGCCACGCGGCCCCGAGCGCGCCGCCCAAGTGCGGCCGGCGCTCGCTCCAGTCGAGGCAGGCACAGGCGAAGCGCCGGCGCGAGCGGCGCACCGCGTCCACCTCCACGCCCAGGCTTTCGAGCGCGATCGCGCCGCCGGGCGTGAGCTCGTAGGAACCGCTCTGCAAGCCGCTGAGCCAGCCTTGCGCATGCAACCGGTCGTGCAGTGCGACGCCAGCGGTGCCCGCCATGTGGTCGTAGCAGGTGCGCGCGCTGCGCAGGCGGCTCGGCGTGTTGGGCTTGAACTCCGCCGCGCGCGGCGTGCCGGCGACCACCATCAGGCTTTCGAGCGCGGCGGCCACGTCGTCGTTGGCCAGGCGAAAGTAGCGGTGCTTGCCCTGCACCAGCAGTTCGACCAGCCGCTCTTCCTTCAGCCGCGCAAGATGCGCGCTCGCGGTGGACGCGGCCACCTCGGCCACGGTGGCGAGTTCGGTGGCGGTGCGTGCGTGGCCGTCCATCAGGCAGCTGAGCATGCGGGCGCGCGCAGGCTCGGCGATGGCGCCGGCTACGCGGGCCAGCTGAAAATCGGCGGTGGAATCGAGGGTGTCCATGCGCCCCATCGTAAGACGGCTCGGCATCCGACACTTCGGCCGCGGACGAAGTGTGGCGTTGCCGCCGATCGCACACTGCGGCCATGGACCGGAACAACAGCCCCACCCCTCCCGACCTGCCTCCCGACGCGACCCTCGACCCGGTCGCGGCCGCGACGCATGCCGACCCCTACCCCTTCTACGCCAGCCTGCGCAACGGCCCACCGCTGGCGTGGAACGAGAAGCTTCGCCTCTGGGTGGCCAGCCGCGCCGAGGTGATCGAAGAAGTGCTGCAGGCGCACGGCGCGCTGCGCGTGCGGCCGGTCGCCGAGCCGGTGCCAAGCGCCATCGCGGGCAGCCCGGCCGGCGAGGTGTTCGGCCACCTGGTGCGCATGAACGACGGCACAGCGCACGACGCCCACCGGCCCGCGCTGCAGCGGGCGTTGTCCGGGCTCGATCTGAACGCCGTGCGCGAAGCTGCCCTGCAGGTGGCGCGGCAAGTGCCGCAGCAGCAGCCGCTGTCCGACACGCTGTTCTCGATGCCGGTGCGGTCCGTCGCGCACCTGCTGGGTTTTGCCGACGAGGCGCTGCCGCAGGTCGACCTGTGGACGCGCGACTTCGTGGCCTGCCTGTCGCCGCTGTCGACGGCGAGCCAACTGCAGGGCGCAAGCACGGCGGCAGGCGGATTGATGGCGCGCTTCGAAGGCCTGGTCGCGGGCACGCCGCCGCGCCGGGGCACGCTGCTGGCGGCCGTGCTGGCCGAAAGCACCGCACCGTCGCGCTCGCTGCTCGCCAACCTGGTCGGCCTGCTCTCGCAGACCTGCGACGCCACGGCCGGCCTGCTGGGCAACAGCCTCATCGCGCTGCTGCGCGAACCCTCGCTGCGCACGGCCGCACGCACGCGCGACGGGCTGCAGGCCATCGTCGAAGAGACGGCGCGGCATGACCCCTCGGTGCACAACACGCGGCGCTTCGTGGCAACGCCCGTGACCATCGCGGGCACGCCGCTCGCGGTGGGCGACACGGTGCTGGTGCTGCTGGCCTCGGCCAACCGCGATCCCTCGTTCAACCCCGACCCCGACAGCTTCGTCCTCGTGCGTGCGAAGCGCCGCATGCTCGGCTTCGGCCACGGCACGCACGCCTGCCCGGGGCAGGCCCTGGCCTGCACGCTGGCGGCGGCCGGCCTCGAAGCCCTGCTGCAGCGCGCACCCGACGTCGACGCGCAGCGCCTGCGCGGCTGGCACTACCGGCCGTCGGTCGCGGCGCGCGTGCCGGTGTTCCACTGACCGGTGTGCGCGAGATGCGCAGACAGCTGCGCATCGCCCCAGCGCAACGGCAGCGCCGCCGGGCGGCGCAAGGCATGGGTCACATGGAAGCGCATCAGCCGTTCCGCGCCTTCGAACGCGGCCACCTCGGGGCCGTTCCAGACGATCTCGGCCGTGACCGCCACATGCAGGAGCTCGCCGCTGTCGAAGTCGACGAACAGCAGCCCCGCGCGCGGATGCGCCGCCAGGTTGCCGAGCGTGTTGAAGAAGCGGTTGCCGTTGAAGTCGGGCACGGTCAGTGTGTCGTCGCCGTCGATGCGCACGAAGCCCGGCCGGCCGCCGCGGTGCGACACATCGACGCCGTGCGAACTCGCATCGGCATCGTCGCCCACCGCCACTTCGTTCGGATACGCAGTCGCAATGAACAGCGTGTCGGCGCTGCCGATGAGCCGATGCGCCGCCAGGTCGAGCTTGTCGAGCCATTGCGCGGGCGCCGCATCACCGCGCGGCGGTGCGAACACCGGCTCGCGTGCCTGGATGTAGCGCGGGCAGTTGCCGAAGCTCTGCTGCACCTCGACCATGAAGCCCGCCGCGTCGATGGCCTCGACCGTGCCGTTCATGCGGTTGCGCCGCCGCGTGTGCGGCTGGATGCCGAGCAGGCCCAGCGTCGCGCCCTGCTTCAGCTGGCCCGCGAGCGGATCGCCCGCCGCGGGCAGCGCATCGATGCGCAGGTGCGTGGCATCGGGCGAATGCACGAAGCCGGCGGGCGCCGCGAGCACGCTGGCCCAGGGCTGCAGCCCGTCGTCGATGCTGCCCGCCACGATGAAGGGCAGCAGCGAGAAGAACTCGCGGTGCTGGTCGGGCATGAAGTCGCGGATGATGCGCGGGCCCGCGGCCTCCATCTGCTCGCGCGAACCCGCAAGCGCCTGCAGCGCGCGTTCGCCCGCATGGAACGGTGCGGCGATCATGCGGCCGCCGCGAGCCCGACGGGCGTGCGCACCATCGGCACGAAGCCGGGCAGCGCCTCCACCCGCGCGAGCCATTCGCGCACATGCACATAGCCGTCGAGCGACACGCTGCCTTCGGGTGCGTGCGCCACGTAGGCGTAGTTCGCGATGTCTGCCAGCGTGGCAGCCGGGCCCGCGAGGAAGGGCTGTTGCCGCAGGTGCGCTTCCATCACCGCCAGCAACGCATGCGAGCGCGTCACCGTCTCCGCCGGATCGGTGGCCAGCCCGAACAGCGCCATGACGCGCGCGGCGGCAGGCCCGTACGCCAGCGGACCGGCGGCTACCGAGAACCAGCGCTGCACCTGCGCCGCGCCCACCGCGTCCTGCGGCATCCAGCGGGCGGGGTCGGGCGAATAGCGCGCGTTGAGGTAGACCAGGATGGCGTTGGAGTCGGCCAGCGTCAGATCGCCGTCTTCGATCACCGGCACCTGGCCGAAGAGGTTGCGCGCCAGGAACTCCGGCGTGCGGTTCTCGCGCTTGCGCATGTCGAGTTCGATGTTCTCGAAGGGCAGGCCGAGCATCGTGAGGAAGAGGCGCACTCTGTGCACGTGGCCCGAAATGGCGGCGCCGTAGAGCTTGATGGGGCGAATGGGTCGGGTGGCGTTCATGGCGAGGGTCCTTCTGGAATGTCTTTGAGCGGGTACGGTGCCGATTCTTCTCTCTTGCGCCGGATGAATGAATAGCCACTTCTGTATTTGACTGCTGCGATTTCCGGTTTAATCGCGCCATGGATCGTTTCAAGGCCATGCAGACTTTCGTGCAGATTGCCGACCAGGGCAGCCTGACCCGCGCCGCCGAGGCGCTCGGCACTTCGCTGCCCGCGGTGGTGCGCTCGCTGGCGTCGCTGGAGGCGCACCTGGGCGTGCGCCTGTTCCACCGCACCACGCGCCGCCTCTCGCTGACCGAGGAGGGCCGCCACTACCTGCCGAGCGCGCGCGAAGTGCTGCTGGCGGCCGACGCCGCCGACCTCGCGCTGAAGGCCGAGGCCCGCGAGCCGGCCGGGCAGCTCACCATCACCGCGCCGGTGCTGTTCGGCCACATGTACGTGGCGCCGGCCATCGTGCGCTTCATGAAGCGCTATGAGAAGGTGCGCTGCAGCGTGCGCCTGTACGACCGCACGGTGAGCATGCTCGAAGAGGGCGTCGACGTGGGCATCCGCATCAGCCCGCTGGAAGACTCGTCGCTGGTGGCGCAGACGCTGGGCACCATCCGCCGCGTGGTGGCGGCCAGCCCCGCCTACCTGGCAGCGCACGGCACGCCGCGACATCCGCGCGAGCTGAACGGCGCCCCCTGCGTGCGCGGCCGGGTCGATGCGCCGCCGCAATGGCTGTTCCGCGACGGCGGCAAGACCATCGGCGTGACGCCGGACAACCGGCTGGAGTTCAACCACATCGCACCGGCCATCGAAGCCTGCGCGGCGGGCATGGGCTTCGGCACCTTCTTCTCCTACCAGGTGATGCCGCACGTGACGCAGGGGCGGCTCGCGCTGGTGCTGGAAGACTTCGAGCCGCAGCCGCGGCCCGTGAGCGTGATCTACCCGAACGCGCGGTTGCTGCCGGCGCGCACGCGGGCTTTCATCGACTGGATGAAGATGGAGTTCAGCGAACTCAGGCTCTAGCAGACCCCAGGTAAGGTGCGAGCCAGTCGGCGCCGGGCATCTCGGGTGTCTCCCGGCTGTCGTGCAGGCAGATCTCGGAGTCCTGCGCCAGCAGAGACCAGCCGTCGCGGTGGAGTTGCTCGCACAGCGCCACCACGCGCACGCTGAACGCATCCAGTGGCTCGCGGCTGCGCAGCGTGAGGAAGCAGGTGTCGGCTTCTTCGCGCAGGCTGTCGCGCGACAGCTGTGCGCCGTGCGCCTCGCACAGCTGCTGCAGCGCGGAGAGGTCGTGCAACTGGCGCAGCTTGCCGCGCCACTCGAAGTACCGTCCGGCGCGGCCCAGCCTGTCGGCGTCATGCACCTGCGCATCGACCTTCACGCCCAGCACGGCCATGCCCGCGCGCGCCAGCCATTGCGCCAGCGCCATGGCCTCGGCCTTGGCCTCTTCGAAGTCGGCACGCAGCCAGGCGATGGCCGAAGGCTGCTGCTTGCGCTCGGCGCCGCCATGGTCGTTGCCGCCGCGATGGTGGTGATGGTCGATCAGCAGCGGCCGCAGCCCGGCCTGCTCGCACACCGCGACGAAGAAAGGAATCTGCGACGCGTGCAGCGCGCCGCAGGTCAGGTGCAGCTTCAGCATGGGCTTCATGGCACGGCCGCCCGTTCGGGCAAGGGCCTGCCCTCGCACAGCGCCGCGGCATCGGTGGCCATGCCGCGCACGGCCTCCTCGATGCCGAGGTTCAGCACCGACATGAATTCGCCGTTGCCGTTGGCCCAGTTGGTGCGCGTGCCCATGCCGTGGTACTGGCGCACCACGGGCTCGGCGCCGGGTCTGCGGTAGGTGGCCTGCAGCACGATGTGAGAGACCAGGTTCAGCCCGGCGGACCACGCATGCGCGAGGCGCAGCGCCACATCGGCCGTCACCTGCCGTGCGGCACCGGGCGACGGCGGCGCGGCGGCCACCACCACCTGCAGCCCGTAGCGGCCGGCCGACTGCAGCGCGCCGCGAATCCACGGGCCGGCGTCGCCGCCCTGGATGGACTGCACCGACACCGGCGTGGCGTGCAAGGTGGGCAGCATCACGGTCAGGTTGCCCACGTTGGCCTTGTTCAGGCGCAGGTCGTCGATGGCCGGCAGGTACAGGGTGCAACCGTTGGCGACGTGCAGCCGCGCGACCGGCGGACTGTTGGGCCGCTCCGCCGCCTCGGGCGCCGGCTCGAACACCATGGAAAGCGGCTCGGTCTCGGTCAGCGCATGCGACAGGCCCGGCATGGCGCAGAGCGCCGAAAGGACACACAGGGCGGCGGCACTCCGCGCGCGTATTGGCATCATGGGGCTGCGCTCCTGACGGAGTAGAGGGCGCCGTCCTGGTCGCGGAACAGCACGCGTCCCGGCTGCTCGTCGAAGCTCGCGCCGGCCACGGTCACCCACGAGCCGTTGACGTTGAAGCGCGCGGTCTTCACCGCGCCGGAGCGCGCGCCGGCGATGTCCATCGCCACCGCGCGCAGGGTCTGCGTCATCGAGTCGCGCATCACGCCGCGCAGCACCTGTCCGTCGTCGGCCGTGAGGCGGCGGATGACGGTGGCGCGCGCGGTGCCGCCGATGGGCGTCTGGAAAATGGCGGCGGTGCGATAGCTGGGCTCGCTCTTGCCGTCCTGCCACAGCAGCGCGGAGGCGCGCGTGGTGAAAGCGCCGAGTCCGGGCTCGAGCGCGTATTGCAGCCACACCACCATGTAAGCAGGGCCGTCCCGGGTGGCGGCGATGCGGGCTTCGTGCGCGGCCTTGACCGGCATGGCGGCAAGCAATTGCGCAGAGCGGATCCTCAGCGGAAAGGAGCTCGGGTCGGCCAGCTGCGCCTCGAGCGCGCGGGCCGCCTCGGCGCGGTAGTCGTAGTCGAGCAGCGGGCCGACGATGGCCTGCACCTCGGCGCTCATGTCTTTCTGGCGCGACTGCTGCACCGACGAGTCGATCAGCGCGCCGATCAGCCCGCCGCCGGTGGCAGCGCTCACGCCGGGCGATTGCGCGGAGAACATGAAGCTCTCCTGGGCGACGACCACGCGCACGTCCACCTCCCGGACCTTGCCCCGGTCCGCGGACGACAGCGGCCGATGAAACGGCGCGCAGGCGCCGAGCGCCATCAGGAGAGACAGCGCCAACAGGAAACGCAGCATCTTTGGGCCTCCCCCCGTGAAATGCATTTGGCAGCGATTGTGCCGTGGCCCGGGCAAGCCGCGGGGGCGGATTGCGCACGCCTGCGTCAGAATCGCCGCGTGCAGCCCACAACAACCCCGTCCCCCCCGCCCCTCTTC
>NZ_JBXASW010000061.1:0-35793 GCF_058809745.1 Variovorax sp. MPBD4-3 | reverse complement strand
GCCCACCCCAGAATCCCGATGCCGATCACCAGCGCGAGCCATGCCTTGCCAGTGAGTTGATAGAGCCAATCCCTCATGTTGTTTACCTTTTTTGCGAGTTGATAACCCGTCAATGGTAAAGGCTGGAGCGCTATTGAATAAATAGCAAAAAATCGAGATCAGGCTTGGGATTGGGGCCTTTTAGGCAGAAAGAATTCATCGAAGATCGCGAGCACTTCGGGGAAGTCCCGGCTGAAATTCGGGCGGTTCACGAAATAGGCCTCGCAGGCGACCGCGAAGAACTCGCTGATCGATGTCGCCCCGTAGGCATCGAGCCAGGGCGGCTCGGCGCCGAAGCGTTCGGCCAGGATGGTCTTTTCGCGGAAGTCTTCGTAGGCGGGTTTCATCACGGCCATCCACGCCGCGCGGGCCTCGCGCGCATTGCGCTTGCCGGCAAAGCCGGCGGGCAGTGGCGGGCAGCCGTTGGCGTCGCCGTTGCGCATGTCGATCTTGTGGGCGAACTCGTGGATCACGACGTTGTAGCCGCGGTCCGAGGTGATGCTGCTCGCGAGCACGTCGTCCCAGCTCAGCATGACGGGGCCGCGGTCCATGGCCTCGCCGGCCACGACTTCGTTGTACTCGTGCACGACCTGCGCGTCGTCGACCACCTTGCGGCGGGCCACGACCTCGGAGCGGTGCACCACGATGCCGACGAAGTCGTCGTACCAGGCCAGGCCGCCCTTGAGATGCAGCACCGGCAGCACGGCCTGCGCGGCGATGGCCAGCGCCACCTCATTGGTGATGCTGAAGTTGCGGGCGCCGTGGAATTCCTTGTCGCGCAGGAACTCGGCGGTGAGGGCGCGCAGCCTTTGCAGGTCGGCGGCGGGGCGATCGGCGAGGAAGGCGTAGCGCATGAGCACCGCCTGCCATGCGGCATCGGGAATCGGGGGCAGGGCGCGCAACCGGCGCAGCCACTTGAACATCGGCGGCGGCGGCGCGGCTAGCGCAGGTCGACGCGCTGGGCGCCGGCGGGGGAAAGACAGAGCAATTGCGCGCGCGGCGGATGCGCGGCTGCGTCCCAGTCGCTCAGCACGATGCGGCGCATGCCTTCACCCAGGTCGTGGTCGGCGGGGCGGTGCGTGTGGCCGTGCACCAGCGTGTGGGCCTGGGCCTGCCGCAGCCATTGGCGCGCGGCGGCGGTGTCGACGTCGGCCCAGACGACGGAGGGATCGCGCTTGCGGTCTTCGCTCTGCACCCGCATCGAACGCGCGAGCGCGCGGCGCTCCTCGAGCGGGCGCGCGAGAAACGCGGCCTGCCACGCGGGCGTGCGCACCTGGGCGCGGAACTTGAGGTAGTCGGTGTCTTCGAGGCAGAGGGCGTCGCCGTGGCTTAGCAGCCAGCGCTGGCCATGCAGCACCAGCACCGTGGGGTCGTCGAGCAGCGTGAAGCCGCACCGTGCCGCGAGTGCGGGTCCGACCAGGAAGTCGCGATTGCCGTGCATGAAGTACACCGGCAGCCGCTGTGCCGTGCGGCGCAGCAGTTCGGCGCATTGCGCCTCGAAGCCGGGCTGGGCGGCGGCATCGTCGCCGACCCATACTTCGAACAGGTCGCCGAGGATGATCAGCGCGTCGGCCGGCGTGGTCTGCAGGTAGCCCTGCCAAGCCTCGAAAGTGGCGGGCTCGCCGGCCTGCAGGTGCAGGTCGGAGATCAGGTCGACAGTGCGCCAGGTGGCGGGCGCCACCAGTTCATTGAACACCGTCATCGCTGCCGCCACCGGGGGCTCGCGATCACTCTGCAGTGACGACGGCCTTCTCGATCACGACGTCTTCGAGCGGCACGTCGTCATGGAAGCCCTTGCGGCCCGTCTTCACGGCCTTGATCTTGTCGACCACTTCGGTGCCGGCAATGACCTTGCCGAACACGGCATAGCCCCAGCCCTGGGCCGAAGGCGCGGTGTGGTTCAGGAAGCCGTTGTCCGACACGTTGATGAAGAACTGGGCCGTGGCCGAGTGGGGCGCGCTGGTGCGGGCCATGGCGACGGTGTAGTTGTCGTTCTTCAGGCCGTTGTTGGCTTCGTTCTCGATCTCGGCGCCGGTGGGCTTTTGCTTCATGCCGGGCTCGAAACCGCCGCCTTGCACCATGAAGCCGGGGATCACGCGGTGGAACACCGTGTTGTCGTAGTGGCCCTTCTTGACGTACGAGACGAAGTTCTCGACCGACTTGGGCGCCTTGGCGGCGTCGAGTTCGAGCGTGATGACGCCGTAGTTCTTGATGTGCAGTTCGACTTGTGGGTTGCTCATTGGGGGACTCCTTCTTCGGAAAACGGATTACTTCGCCACCACGGTGGCGGACTTGATGGTGACGGGCTCGACCGGCACGTTCTGCATGCCGCTCTTGTTGCCGGTCTGGACGGCGCGGATCTTGTCGACCACGTCGGTGCCGGAGACGACCTTGCCGAACACGGTGTAGCCGTAGCCGTCGGGGTTGGGTGCGTTGAGCGAGTCGTTGTTCTTCACGTTGATGAAGAACTGCGAGGTGGCCGAATCGGGGTTGCCGGTGCGGGCCATGGCAATGGTGTACTTGTCGTTCTTCAGGCCGTTGCCTGCCTCCAGCGGAATGGGCGCACGGGTGGGCTTCTGCTTCAGGTCGGCGGTGAAGCCGCCGCCCTGGATCATGAAGCCGTCGATGACGCGGTGGAACACCGTGCCGTCATAGTGCTTGTCCTTGACGTACTGCAGGAAGTTCTCCACCGACTTCGGCGCCTTGGCGGCGTCGAGCTCGACCACGATGTCGCCGGCCGAGGTGGCGAGCTTGACGCGCGGGGAGGCGGTCTGAGCATGCCCGGTGGCGGCGAACGTGAGCGCGGCGGCCAGCACGAGGGCGCTTCGGCGGCTGAATCGGGAGAGTGCGTGGATCGTCAAGTGATGCTCCGTGTGCGAATGGGGGAGAGCGGGGGGCGCACGACGAATCGGTCGCCGTCGCGCGGGAGACCTCGCTCGCTTACTTGCTGGTGCGGCCGACCGGCTTGCGGATGACCACCGGCGCCGCGGGCAGCGCGGCGGCCTCGGCTTCGGTCTTGGGCGTGAAGATCTGGCGGATCAGCGCCAGCTTGGGCGCGACGCTCGGGTTGGTGCTGGCGAACTGCTGGGCGCGCACGTATTCCTGGGCCGCGAGGCGGGCGTACACGTCGCCAAGGTTCTCGTGCGCGGTGGCGTAGTTCGGATTGAGCTTGATGGCCTGTTCGAGCGCCGAGCGCGCCTGGTCGAACTTGCTTTGCGACGCATAGAGCGCGGCGAGGTTGTTGTAGGGCTCGGACAGCTCGGGGAAGTCCTGCGTGAGCTGGGTGAAGGCGGCGATGGCCTCGTCCTGCTTGTTCTGCTCGGTGAGGATCACGCCGCGCAGGAAGCGCATCTGCGGGTCGCGCGGCTTGCCGGCAATGTAGGTGTCGGCCTTGGCGAGCGCTTCGGCCGGCTTGCCCTGGCGCAGCAGCGTGTTCACGTCGTCATACTCGTTGGCGTGCGCGGCGCCCCACAGGCTGAACAGCAGGACGAAAGCAAGGGAGAGTCTGGAGAAAGCGGCGTGCTTCATGAAGCCTCGGAGTGGGAAGTGCGGGCTTGGGGAACACCCGGGAGATACTCGGCAGCAGCCGTTTATACTAGGTTGCATTGTAGCCGAGGGGCCATGTCCAACCCCTCGCGACCACAGCCCCCGTCACCCCTGAAAAACATCGTCGTTCGCCCGTGCCTCACGTGCGCGAAGCGACGTTTTCCGAATCTCATGAGTCTGCGCATCTACAACACGCTGTCGCGTGAATTGGAGGAATTCTCCCCCCTGCAACCCGGACAGGTGCGCATGTACGTTTGCGGCATGACGGTCTACGATTTCTGCCACATCGGCCACGCCCGCATGATGATGGCGTTCGACGTGGTGCAGCGCTGGCTGCGCGCCAGCGACTATGCCGTGACCTATGTGCGCAACATCACCGACATCGACGACAAGATCATCGCTCGCTCCGTGCAGCGCGGCATCACCATCCGCCAGCTGACCGACGAAGTGATCGCGGCCATGCACGAGGACATCGGCGCGCTCGGCATCGAGCCGCCCACCATCGAGCCGCGCGCCACCGAGTACGTGCCGCAGATGCTCGGCATCATCCAGAAGCTGGAGCAGAAGGGCCTGGCCTATCGCTCCGAGAACGGCGACGTGAACTACGCGGTGCGCAAGTTCCCGGGCTACGGCAAGCTGTCGGGCAAGTCGCTCGACGAACTCCATGCGGGCGAGCGCGTGGCCGTGCTCGACGGCAAGCAGGACCCGCTCGACTTCGTGCTCTGGAAGGCCGCCAAGCCGACCGAGCCCGCAGACGCCAAATGGGAAAGCGCCTATGGCACCGGCCGGCCGGGCTGGCACATCGAGTGCTCGGCCATGAGTTGCGCGACCTTGGGCGAGACCTTCGACATCCACGGCGGCGGCGCCGACCTGCAGTTTCCGCATCACGAGAACGAGATTGCCCAGAGCGAAGGCGCCAACGGCAAGCCGCTGTCGCGCTTCTGGGTGCACAACGGCTTCGTGCGCGTGGACAACGAGAAGATGTCCAAGAGCCTGGGCAACTTCTTCACCATCCGCGAGGTGCTGCAGAAGTACGACGCCGAGAGCCTGCGCTTCTTCCTGGTGCGCACGCATTACCGCAGCGCGCTCAACTACAGCGACGCGCACCTGGACGACGCCCGCAATTCGCTCAAGCGCCTGTACACCGCGCTCGATCTCGTTGCGCCGGCTGAAGTGGCCATCGACTGGACCCAGCCCTATGCCGCGCGCTTCAAGGCCGCCATGGACGAGGACTTCGGCACGCCCGAAGCCATTGCCGTGCTGTTCGAGCTGGCCGGCGAAGTCAACCGCACCAAGTCTTCCGAAACCGCGGGCCTGCTGAAGGCGCTGGCCGGTTCGCTGGGCTTGCTGCAGGGCGATCCGCGGGCGTTCCTGCAGGCCGGCAGCACGCTGGACGACGCGGCCATCCAGGCCCGCATCGCCGAGCGTGCCGATGCCAAGGCGGCGAAGAATTTCGCCGAAGCCGATCGCATTCGCCAGGAACTCCTCGAGCAGGGCATCGTGCTCAAGGACTCGCCCACGGGAACCACCTGGGCGGCCGCGCAGTGAACGGTACGACGAACCCCATGCCCGCCACCAAGAAGTCCAGCGTACAGATCTATACGCCGGACTATTGGGAAGAGGCGTGCAAGCACCTTTCCAAGAAAGACCGCGTCATGAAGCGGTTGATCCCGAAGTTCGGCGACGCCTGCCTGGAGTCGCGCGGCGACGCGTTCACCACGCTGGCGCGCAGCGTGGTCGGCCAGCAGATTTCGGTGAAGGCGGCGCAGACGGTCTGGGACAAGTTCGCGGCGCTGCCCCGCAAGCTGACGCCGGCCAACGTGCTCAAGCTCAAGGTCGACGACATGCGCGGTGCGGGCCTCTCGGCACGCAAGATCGAGTACCTGGTCGACCTGGCCCTGCACTTCGATTCGGGCCTGGTGCACGTCGATTCGTGGAAGGACATGTCGGACGAGCTCATCATCGAGGAGCTCGTGGCCATCCGCGGCATCGGCCGCTGGACCGCCGAGATGTTCCTCATCTTCCACCTGATGCGCCCGAACGTGCTGCCTGTGGACGACCTGGGGCTGCTCAACGGCATCAGCGTCAATTATTTTTCGGGCGATCCGGTCAGCCGCAGCGATGCCCGCGACGTGGCCGTGGCGTGGGCCCCGTATTGCAGCGTGGCGACTTGGTATATTTGGCGATCACTGGACCCGGTTCCAGTCGCATATTGAACACAGGAGAAGACGTTGGCGAAACGAACCTTCCTCGACTTCGAGCAGCCCATTGCTGAACTCGAAACAAAGATCGAAGAACTGCGCTATGTACAGACCGAATCGGCGGTCGACATTTCTGAAGAAATCGATCAGCTCGGCAAGAAAAGCCAGCAGCTCACCAAAGACATCTACAGCGACCTGACGCCCTGGCAGATCACCAAGATCGCCCGGCATCCGGAGCGCCCCTATACGCTCGACTACGTCAACGAGATCTTCACCGATTTCGTGGAGCTCCATGGCGACCGGCACTTTGCGGACGACCTGTCGATCGTGGGAGGCCTGGCGCGCTTCAACGGCGTGCCGTGCATGGTGCTCGGCCATCAGAAGGGGCGCGACACCAAGGAGCGCACCGCGCGCAACTTCGGCATGAGCAAGCCTGAGGGCTACCGCAAGGCCCTGCGCCTCATGAAGACGGCAGAGAAGTTCAAGCTGCCCGTGTTCACCTTCGTGGACACGCCCGGCGCCTACCCCGGCATCGACGCAGAAGAGCGCGGGCAGTCGGAAGCCATCGGCCGCAACATCTTCGAAATGGCGCAGCTCGAGGTGCCGATCATCGTCACCATCATCGGCGAGGGCGGCTCCGGCGGCGCGCTGGCCATTTCGGTCGGCGACCAGCTGGTGATGCTGCAGTATTCGATCTACTCGGTGATCAGCCCCGAGGGGTGCGCTTCCATCCTGTGGAAGACCAGCGACAAGGCGCAGGAAGCGGCCGATGCACTGGGCATCACCGCGCACCGCCTCAAGGCGCTGGGGCTGGTCGACAAGATCGTGAACGAGCCCGTCGGCGGTGCGCACCGCGACCATCGCCAGATGGCCGCGTTCCTCAAGCGCGCGCTCAACGACGCCTTCCGCCAGGTCAGCGACCTGAAGCCGAAGGAACTGCTGGAGCGCCGCTACGAGCGCCTGCAGAGCTACGGCCGTTTCAACGACACCAAGGCCGACAACGGCAGGTAACGCAGCCTCCGCCATGGACTCCGCTTTCGAACGCGCCATGGCCGCGTTCGAGCCGGCGCATTGGCCGCTGGCGGTGGGGTTCAGCGGCGGTGCCGATTCCACGGCCCTGCTGGCCGCCTGCGCGGCGCGCCGGCCGGGCGAGGTTGTCGCCTTCCACGTGCATCACGGGCTGCAGGCCGCGGCCGACGACTTCGAACGGCATTGCCTGAACGTCTGCGAACGTCTGGCCGTGCCGCTGCGCGTGCATCGCGTCGATGCGCGGCATGCGCGCGGAGACAGCCCGGAGGATGCGGCCCGCCGTGCCCGCTACAGCGCGTTTGCCGAGATGGCGCGCATGGACGGGAGCGCGCCGGCTATCCAATCGATAGCGCTGGGCCACCATGCCGATGACCAGATCGAAACCCTGCTGCTGGCGCTTTCGCGCGGTGCGGGTCTTCCGGGGCTGGCCGCGATGCCGGCGCGCGCGCAGCGGGGCGGGCTGGAAATCCATCGCCCTCTGCTGGCCGTGGCAGGTGCCGACATCCGTGAATGGCTGGCCGGGCGCGGCCTGCCGTGGATCGAAGACCCGACCAACGGCGACGCGCGCTACACCCGCAACCGGATTCGCGCCGTGGTGCTCCCGGCGCTGGCGCAGGCTTTTCCGCAGTTTCGCGCCACCTTCGCCCGCAGCATCGGCCATGCCGCCCAGGCCCAGGAACTGCTGGACGAGCTCGCAGCGCAAGACATGGAGACGGTGGGCAACCCGCCGCGCATCGCGACGCTGCAGACTTTGTCGCATGCCCGGCAGGCCAATGTGCTGCGCCACTGGCTGATGCAGGCCCACGGCGGCGCCCCCAGTGCGGCGCAGCTCGACCAGTTGCTCAGCCAGGTCCGCGCCTGCACCACGCGCGGCCACCGGATCCACCTCAAGGTGGCCGCGGGATTCATCGAGCGGAAGGGCGATTTCCTGCATTGGTACAATGCCCCGCCCTCGCCGAAGACTTTGCTCTGACAGCTTGCAGGGCGCCGCCTTTCAAGCGGCCCTTTTCTTTTCTCTGATTTCACCCATGGCATTGATCGTTCACAAATACGGCGGTACGTCGATGGGCTCGACCGAGCGCATCAAGAATGTCGCCAAGCGCGTCGCCAAGTGGGCGCGCGCAGGCCACCAGATGATCGTGGTTCCGAGTGCCATGAGCGGCGAGACCAACCGCCTGCTCGGCCTGGCCAAGGAACTGGCGCCCAGCAAACCCGGCGTGGCGCACAACCGCGAGCTCGACATGCTGGCCTCGACCGGCGAGCAGGCGTCGTCGGCGCTGCTGGCCATCGCGCTGCAGGCGGAGGGCGTCGAGTCGGTCAGCTACGCCGGCTGGCAGGTTTCGGTGCGCACCGACAACTCCTACACCAAGGCCCGCATCGAAAGCATCGACGATGCGCGCGTCATGGCCGACCTGAACGCGGGCAGGGTGGTGGTCATCACCGGCTTCCAGGGCGTGGACGACGACGGCAACATCACCACGCTCGGCCGTGGCGGCAGCGACACCTCGGCCGTGGCCATCGCCGCGGCCATGAAGGCGAACGAATGCCTGATCTACACCGACGTCGACGGCGTCTACACGACCGACCCGCGCGTCGAGCCCGACGCGCGCCGCCTGACGACCGTGAGCTTCGAGGAAATGCTCGAAATGGCGAGCCTGGGCTCCAAGGTCCTGCAAATCCGCTCGGTGGAATTCGCCGGCAAGTACAAGGTGCCGCTGCGTGTGCTTTCGAGCTTCACGCCGTGGGACATCGACATCAATGAAGAGGCCAAGTCCGGCACGCTGATCACTTTCGAGGAAGACGAAAACATGGAACAAGCCGTCGTATCCGGCATCGCATTCAACCGCGACGAAGCCAAGATCTCGGTGCTCGGCGTGCCCGACAAGCCCGGCATCGCGTATCACATCCTCGGTGCCGTGGCAGACGCCAACATCGAAGTCGACGTGATCATCCAGAACCTGAGCAAGGACGGCAAGACCGACTTCAGCTTCACCGTGCATCGCAACGAATACGCGAAGACGGTCGACCTGCTGCAGTCGAAGGTGATGCCTTCGCTGGGCGCGACCGAGATCGTCGGCGACACCAAGATCTGCAAGGTCAGCATCGTGGGCATCGGCATGCGCAGCCACGTGGGCGTCGCCAGCAAGATGTTCCGCGTGCTGAGCGAAGAGGGCATCAACATCCAGATGATCTCGACCAGCGAAATCAAGACCTCGGTCGTGATCGACGAAAAATACATGGAACTTGCGGTGCGCGCACTGCATAAAGCGTTCGATCTGGATCAACCGAGCGCCTAAGTAATGGCATAATCGTGGCTTCTTTCAGGAACTGTGACCGAGTGGCCGAAGGTGCTCCCCTGCTAAGGGAGTATGGGGTGTAGAGCCTCATCGAGGGTTCGAATCCCTCCGGTTCCGCCAATCAAGCCCAGTAGCTTTCACGCTGCTGGGCTTTTTTGTTTTTGCGTCCGCAAGTCCTCGGCCGAACATTCAAAAAATTCGATGGCAGACGGCAAAAGGTTTCGCCGACGGCGCGGGTGCGAAGCCCGAAGATTCATTCCATGCCGAAGAAACTTCATCCCTCACCCATCATGAGTTCAATCGAATTCACGGGCTGTGCGGTTGTCGGCATCGGTTCTTTTCTTTCTTCCCTTCACGCCACCTCGACCCAAAGGACACAACCATGACCACACTCACCCTGCGCGACGGCACCGAGCTCTACTACAAGGACTGGGGCTCGGGCCAGCCCATTCTCTTCAGCCATGGCTGGCCGCTCAGCGCCGACATGTGGGACGCCCAGATGCTGTTCTTCGCGGAACGCGGCTACCGCGCCATCGCGTTCGACCGCCGCGGCTTCGGCCGTTCGAGCCAGCCGTGGACGGGCTACGACTACGACACCTTCGCCGACGACATCGCCGAGCTGATCGAGAAGCTGGACCTGAAGGACGTGATCCTCGCGGGCTTCTCCATGGGCGGCGGCGACGTCACGCGCTACATCGCACGCAAGGGCTCGTCGCGCATCGCCAAGCTGGCGCTCATCAGCGCCGTGACGCCGCTGTTCATGAAGACGGCCGACCACCCCGTGGGCCCCGACGCTTCGCTTTTTGCCGGCATCCGCGCCGGTCTGGCGGCCGATCGCCCGCAGTTCCTCGACGACTTCAGCACGGTCTTCTACGGCACCAACCGCCCCGGCGCCAAGGTGTCGCAGGGCGTGTTCAAGCAGACGCTGCAGATCGCGCTGCAAGCCTCGCTCAAGGCCACCATCGACTGCGTGACCGCGTTCTCGGAAACCGACTTCCGCCCCGACATGGCGAAGATCGACGTGCCCACGCTGGTGATCCACGGCGACGACGACCAGGTCGTGCCCTTCGAGGCCACCGGCAAGCTCGCGGCCGAGATGATCAAGGACAGCCAGCTCAAGGTCTATGCCGGCGCGCCGCACGCCACCTGCAACACGCACGCCGACCAGGTGAACGCCGACCTGCTGGCGTTCATCAAGGGCTGAGCCAGCGCCCTCCGCCCCGCATCGAGATCTCCCATGACCCTTTCCAGCACGGTTCACGACAACCCCGCGAAGCATCGATTCGAATACGAATCGCAGGGGGAGCGCGCGGTGGCCATCTACTCGCTTGAGGGCGACGTCATTACCTTCATCCACACGCTGGTGCCTGAAGCGCTGCAGGGCCAGGGCATCGCGAAGCAACTGGTGCTGGCGGGGCTGGCGTCGGCGCGCGAACGCGGGCTGCGCGTGATTGCGCAGTGCCCGGTGTTCGCCGCGTACATGCGGTCGCACCCGGAAACGCACGACCTGCTTGCCGACGAGGGGCGCAAGCTGCTCGGGCTCTGACGGGCCTGCGAAGAGCCGGCTTACGCGGTCTTCGGCGACGACATCAGCTTCCGGCCGTCGAAGGCCCGCTGCAGTTCCTCAGGCCCCAACGGCCTCGCGCGCCAGCGGCAGCCACAGCATGAAGCGCGTGCCCGTCGGGCGCGATTCCCAGCTGATGGTGCCCTGGATCGACCGCGCCCGCCGCCGCTGGTTCTGCAGGCCCCGGCCGGAAGGCGAGGACAGCACCTTGTCGACGTCGAAACCCTGCCCGTTGTCTTCGATCGTCACGCGAACGCCGGCGCCGTCCAGCGCGGTCTCGACACGGATCTCGGTCGCGCGCGTATGGCGCAGGATGTTCGAGATGCTCTCCTGCACGATGCGCAGTATGTGCAGCGCGCTCGACGGGTCGAGCCATTCAAGGGCGGGCAGCTCCTGCACTTCCCAGCGCAGCGACACGCCGGTGCCTTCGAGCCGCGGCTCCAGCCGGTAGCGCAGGGTGGCGAGCAGCAGCAGCAGGTCGGCTTCCACCGGCTCCAGCGAATCGAGCGTGAGCTTCAAGTCGTAGAGGCAGCTCTTGAGGATCTGCGAGATCTTCTCGTCGCTCATGCCGCCGCCCTCGACCGAGCGGATCGCGCTGATCAACGAGGAGCCCAGGCCGTCGTGCATGTCCTGCATCAGGCGCTGGCGCTCGTCGCTGATGGTTCGCAGGCGCTCGACGTCGCGCAGCCGCTGGTGGCTCAGCTCGAGGTCGGCCTCGCGCTTGCGCAGCCGCTCGGCTAGGCTGTCGTTCAGTTGCTCCACGGCGCCGATGGCATGCACGTAGCGCCGGTACATCAGCACGCCGAACACGCTGAAGGTCACGGCGTTGGTGTAGGCGCCCAGGTACCAGCCCTCGGGGCTGATGAAGTTGTTCTGCAGCAGCCAGTCGGTGATGCCCAGCAGCACGCAGATGCCGATGCCGGCGGCCACCAGCCGCCCCTCGGTGGAGCGGCGCCACGCGCTGACGCCGCCGACCAGGCAGACGGCCGCGCCCATGAGGGCCGCCACGGCATAGATCAGCGGCGTCACGCGCGGGGTGTTCTGCACCAGGTTCAGCCCCGGCATGGTCAGCACGCCGACCGCGGTGGTGGCCAGCACCACGGCCCAGGTCAGCCACCTGAGCGGGCGCTGGTGCAGCTGCCGCAGGAAGAAATGCACCACCAGCACCAGCCAGAACAGCGAATTGACGGTCAGCCACGCGAACCAGTCGTTGGCGATCGGCTGGCCCACGTAGAAATGCAGGCCCCGCATGAAGGAGGTGGCCGACAGGTTGAAGAACAGCAGGTAGCCGGTTTCGCCGGGGCGCCTGAACCAGACGAAGAGCGCGAACACACCCACGGCCATGAAGGAGGCGCTGAGCATCGCCGGCAGCTCCTGCTGCAGCCACTGGCGCAGGCCGTGGCGGCCCCGCAGCGTCTCGACGGGGCCGAGCCACAGCGAGGACACCGCCACCTGCGTGTTGCGCGAGTGTTCCAGGCGGATGAGGATCTCCTGCGGCGGCGTGCTGGCGGGGCCGCGGTCCAGTTCGACCCACAGCGGCGTGCGCGTGCTGTTCCACAGCGGGCCCAGTTGCTGGGCGCGGTGCACCAGGCGGCCGTCGGCGTAGACGGCAATGGTGCCGTCGGTCTTGATGCGGGCGCCGTACAGCGCCAGGGGGCCGTTGGAGGAGGGCAGGTGGCGCGTGGAAACTCGCAGCCACGTGATGCGCGTCGGGCGGGCCGCGCTGGACGTGCCGACGGTGGCGTCGCCATCGGCCTGGCGCAGCAGCGCGATGGGCAGGGCCAGCGGCAGCCGGATCGGGTTCCAGGCATCCGGCAGGTCGCCTGCCTGCTGCCGCGGGGGCGGCGTGCTGAAGCCCGAGGTGTCCTCGACCTGCCAGTCGGCGCGCTCCAGGTGAAGCGCGGCCCTGGACTGCTGCAGGCCGGACATCCCGCCGAAGAAGGCGCCGATGACGGCCAGCAGCGTCATCGACAGCACGAGTACCACGTTGGCGAAGAAAGGCGCGGGACGGGAGTTCAAGGCAGAGCGTTCAGGTGGGGCGTCCAAATCCGACGCGCCGCGTATGTAACCCATTCTCGCTCTTTGTTACCAATCTTGAGAAAGGCCCGGCGGTTTCAACGAGGCGCAGGCTGGGACAGCACCCATTGGGCCAGCGCCCGTGCATCGTTTTCCGTCACGTGGGCCTGCCGCGGCATGATGACGCGGCCCCAGGTGCCGACGCTGCCATCGCGGATCTTGCCGGCCAGCCGGGCGGGTGCTTCGGCATCGTTGCGGTAGCGCTCGGCAATCTGCGCGAAACCCGGGCCCACCTGCTTGTGGACCAGACCGTGGCACGACAGGCAGCCGTTCTTGCGGGCCAGGTCGGCGGGCGGCGTCTGGGCCGTGGCGGTGATCGCCGCAAGCATGAGCCAGGCGGGAAGGAGATGCATCGATGGAAAAGCTCGGCGGAATGGAAAGATCAGGTTCCCGGTTTCTGGTCGCGCTGGATGCGCCGCAGGATTTCCGCGAACAGCAGAAAGACTCCCCCGATGATGCCTGCCATGGCCGGTCCGCCCCACAGTTCGAATGCGTCGTCGAGCATCACATTGGCCGGGTTCGAGGGCTGGGCATAGACCTGCACGCTCTCGCCGGCTTCGTAGCGCGGCGTTCCGCTGCTGCTCGAGGTGGTGAAGTCGATCAGCGCGCCAGACGGTGCCCTGAAACGCACCAGCGGCCGCCAGGTGCCGTCGGTATTGTTCTTGTTGCCGCTGCGCACGTGCTGGAGTTCGACCACCTGGCCTTGGACGCGGTCGGCGGAGGCAATGAAGCTCAGCTTGCCGAAGGCCAGGTAGCCGCACAGCCCGAGCAGGGCGACGCCGATGAGCGCGAAAAGGTACTTGGCGAATGTCTCGAACTTCATGGGTCTGCCGGCTGGAGGAATCGCTGCATCGTCGCAAATGCCAGGCGTCGTTCATTCGCGACAAGGCGATTCAGGAGTAACTATATGTATGGTTAAATCCTGCGAACAATCGTTAGAAGACGAGGGATTCCCATGAAGTTCCTGCTGAGCATTGCGGCCGTCGCTGTCGCACTGGCTGGTTGTGCCAGCCAGCCGATGACGCCGACCGAACCCGGAACGGGGACCGGTCTCTCTTATGTGCCGATGGTCGCCATGGAGGGCGTGGACAAGGCGCGCTACGCGAGCGACGTCAGCGCCTGCCGCGAGGCAGCCACGCGCATCATCGCGCGCAGCGAGGCCAACACCGACCTGATGTGGGCCGCCGTGGGATTGGGGCTGGTCACGTGGTACAGCCAGGGCATGGCGACAGGCTTCGCGGTGGCCGGCATCGGCACCTCGGCCGTCGACTATGCGGGGCAGCCCTCGGCCACGCTGATCGCCGAGCACCAGCAGATCGCAATCGTCCACTGCATGGCCAAGCGCGGCTATCGCAATCTCGATCCCAACGTGCGCGACTCTTTCTACGGCAACACCTTCGACCCGGCCATCGTCTACAAGCCGCGCCGTACCGGTGTCGACACCTACAACGTCGAGAAGCTGGCCAAGGCTGGGCGCTGCAACCTGCAGCCGCGCGCCGAACTCACGGCCAAGGGCCCGGGCTACGAAACCTACAACGTGCCTTGCGACAACGGTGCCACCTGGGCGGTGCGATGCGAGTTCGGCAAGTGCCGCGTACTGGCCCAGGCGCTGATCCGCCGCTCCTGAGCCATCGTGTCAGCGGCGCTCAGCGCCAGACATAGTGGCCGCGCACGAAGCGGCCATGCTCGCGGTGCGCCGGCACCCACACCTTGTGCGGACGGTGATGCGGCCGGTCATAGCCGGGCCCGTGGCGCGGCGGCATGGGCTGGGCCATGGCGGCAGTGGAGGCCAGCATGCAGGCTGCAAGTGCGAAGAGTATTTTTTTCATGTTGGAGTCCTTCTTTGGGTTGCACCTGAATTGGTACGCGGCCCAGCTTAGTGGGCCGCTCGGCGCGGCTCCGTAGGCGAAGTCGCACTTTACAAGCGGGACACCAAGGAAGGGCCGCACGCCTTATTTGATGATCATGCCCTTGAGCGCCGGGTCCGGCGGCGGCGGCTTGAGCTTCATCTGCCGCATCGTCTTCACCAGCAGTTGGGCGACCATCACGTTGCGGTGGCGCTTGCTGTTGGCGGGTATCACGTGCCAGGGGGCATGCTCGGTCGAGGTGGCGCCCAGGGCGCTCTGGTAGGCCTGCTGGTAGGCGTTCCACTTGGTGCGCACCCGCAGGTCGTCCATGCTGAACTTCCATTGCTTGCCGGGCGTGTCGATGCGCGCCTGCAGGCGCTCGCGCTGCTCGTCCTTGTCGATGTGCAGCATGCACTTGATGACGACCGTGCCGGTCTCCGTGAGCAGCCGCTCGAAGTCGTTGATCTGCGCGTAGCGGCGCTTGGCTTCCGCCTTGTCGATCCAGCCTTCGACCACCGGAACGAGCACGTCTTCGTAGTGGCTGCGGTTCCACACCATGATCTCGCCGGTGCGCGGCACTGCTGCATGGCAGCGCCAGAGGTAGTCGTGCGCGCGCTCCTCGTCGTTGGGCGCCTTGAAGGCCGTCACGCGCACGCCCAGCGGCGAGGTCCGCGAGAACACCCAGCGCACCGTGCCGTCCTTGCCGCTGGTGTCCATGCCCTGCAGCACCACCAGCAGCTTGCGCCGGCCCTCGGCGTGCAGCAGGTCCTGCAGTTCGTCGAGCTCGACGGCGAGCGCGTCGACTTCCGCGCGCTGCGAGGCTTCGTCACCTTCGCAGAAGGGCGTGTCGTCGGGGTCGATGTGCGATAGCTTGAACTTGTCGCCGACGCGGTATTTCTTGAAGCTGGCCATGCAACGGGACTCCTCGAAGAAAGAAAGCCCACAGCGTAAGCGATCAGCGTTCCGTGTCGTCCGCGTCGATCGATGCGCTCCAGCGGCTGTCCCATTCGGCGTGCCGCACCGCGCCGTCGAGTTCGCGCCGGTCGCGCTTGGTGGGGCGGCCCTGTTCGATGGCCAGGGCCGGCTCGCTGCCCATGCGGCGCAGTTCGCGGAAGGCGGCCTGGGCGGCGATGCTCTCGGGCGTTTCCTCGTAGAGCTGCTGCGCCACCGGCGCCGGCCCGCGCTGGCCGCTGAGGCCGCGCACCGTGACCGTTCGCGTGAGCGTGCCCAGCCGCATGGCGACCGTGTCGCCGGCCTTCACCTCGCGCGAGGCCTTGGCGACGTCGCCGTTCACCTGCACGCGGTTCTTGCCGATTTCCTCCGCGGCCAGCGAGCGCGTCTTGAAGAAGCGTGCGGCCCAGAGCCATTTGTCGATGCGCAGACGTTCCATGGATATCAGGAGTGAATATCAGGAATTGTGCCGCCACAGCGGCAGGTGCACGACCGCATCCAGCCCGACCACGCGTGCGGCGCCGTCCGACGTGGCGGGCGCGACACGGTTGTCGAGCGCGATGCGACCGTCCAGCGCCAGCACGATCTCGCGGCAGATCGCCAGCCCCAGCCCCGAGCCGCTCGACGCGCTGCCCGCCGAAAACGGAGCGAACAGCCGCTGGCGCAGCTCCGGCGAGATGCCCGGGCCTTCGTCGCGCACGGTGAGCACGGCCTCGTCGGCCTGCGCACGCACAGAGACCAGCAGCGCCGCGCCAGCCGGGCTCAGCTTGATGGCGTTGTGCAGCAGGTTGCGCGTGAGCTCCTGCAGCATCCACTGGTGGGCCCGCACCACCACCGGCGCGTCGATGGCCAGCTCGAAGTCGAGTGCCTTGTCGGCCACCAGCGGCGACAGGTCGAGCGCGATCTGCCGCACGATGGCGCCCAGGTCGAGCGCCACCGATTCCGGCTGCTGGCGCAATTGCTCGACCTTGGCGAGCGACAGCATCTGGTTGGCCAGCGTGGTGGCGCGCTCCACGGTCTGGCTGATTTCACCGAGCGCCTGCTCCGGCGCCACGTCGCCGCGCCGCGCCGATTGCACCTGCGCCTTGAGCACCGCCAGCGGCGTGCGCAGCTGGTGCGCGCTGTCGCGCACGAAGCGCTTCTGATGGTCCAGCAGCCGCTGCAGGCGGCCCATGACTTCGGTGGTGGCGTCAATCAGCGGGCGCAGCTCGCGCGGGGCGTCGGGCGCGTCGATGGGCGAGAGGTCGTCGGCCGCGCGTTTCTCGATGGCTTCGCCGAGCTCGCGTACCGGGCGCGTGGCGCGTTGCACCACGAACAGCGTCGCCAGCGCGATCACGCCCATCAGCAGGAACTGCCGCCACAGCGTGTCGACCAGCAGCTTGCGCGCCAGCGTCTCGCGGATCTCCAGCGTCTCGGCCACCTGAACCACCGCCATGCCGCGGCCACGCGCGCTGGCCACCGGCTGCAGCAGCACCGCCACGCGCACCGGCTGGTTGCGGAACTGGGCGTCGTAGAAATCGACCAGCGCCGCGTAGGCGCTGCGGTCCGGAATGCGCCCGCGCCAGAACGGCAGCTCGGCGAAGCCCGAGATCATCTCGCCGTCGAGCGCCGACACGCGGTAGAAGAGCCGGCTGCGGTTGTCGGCCTCGAAGGCCTCGAGCGCGGAGTAGGGCACGATCGCGCGCAGCCGCGCCATCTGGTCGTAGCCTTCCACGTCGAGCTGCTCGCCGATGGTCTTGGCGGAAGCCAGCAGCGTGCGGTCGTAGGCGGTGGTGGCGGCAGCCAGGCTCTGGCGGTACAGGCTCACGCTGTTGATCACGATGAACACGGCGATCGGCGCGAGGATGCCGAGCAGCAGCCGCGCGCGAAGCGAGGAAATGTGCCTCATGCTTCCGGTCGCAAGAGGTAGCCCAGCCCGCGCATCGTCATGAGCACGGCGCCGGTGCCCACCAGCTTCTTGCGCAGGCGGTAGACCACCACCTCGATGGCTTCGTACTGCACCTCGGTCTCGCCGGGGAACACCAGCTCGAACAGGCGCTCCTTGGTCACGGCGTGGCCCGGTTTCATCATCAGCGCCTTCAGCAGCGCCAGTTCGCGCGGGGTCAGTTCGAGCAGGTCGGCGCGGTTGTAGATGGCGCCGTTCGCGGGCTCGAAGCGCAGGCCGCCGATCTGCTGGGGGTTCAGCCCCATGTCGGTCATCACGCCGTGGCTGCGGCGGCGCAGCGCACGGATGCGCGCCTCCAGCTCGTCGAGGTCGAAGGGCTTGGGCAGGTAGTCGTCCGCGCCGGCGTTCAGGCCCATAATCCGGTCGCCGACGGTGCCGCGCGCCGTCAGCAGCAGCACCGGCGTGCGCAGCCCCTCGGCCCGGGCCTGGGCCAGCACCTGCAGGCCGTCGAGGTTGGGCAGGCTCAGGTCGAGCGCCACCACGTCGGGCTCCAGGGCGCGCCACATGGCGACGGCCTCGGCGCCGTCGCCGCAGACGCGCACGTCGATCCGCTGGCGCCCGAGGGTGCGCTGCAGGGTGATTTGCATCGAGGGGTCGTCTTCGACCAGCAGCAGCTTCATACGGGCACGGATTGGTGGGAATTCGGTGTTTTCCCCAGTTTGTCGGACAGCCAACTGACAGCGGGGCGGCGCATGATACTCAGCTTCAAGTCAGCTTCCTTTCAAGTTACTTTCAGCACCAGGAGACAACAATGCGTCGCGACACCTTTCTGAAGTCATTGGCCGCGCTGGCCGCCGCCGGTGCCCTGCCACTGTCCGCCCGGGCCGCGGCCAACGTCAAGATGATGATCCCGGCCAACCCCGGCGGCGGCTGGGACACCACCGGCCGCGCCCTGGGCAAGGCCCTGACCGACGCCAAGGTGGCCGACACCGTCACCTACGACAACAAGGGCGGTGCCGCCGGCGCGCTGGGCCTGGCCCAGTTCGTGAACGGTTCCAAGGGCGACGCCAACGCGCTGATGGTCATGGGCTCGGTCATGCTGGGCGGCATCATCACCGGCAAGCCGCCGGTCAACCTGTCGCAGGCCACGCCCATCGCGCGCCTGACCACCGAATACAACGTGTTCGTGCTGCCGTCGAACTCGCCGTTCAAGACCATGAAGGACGTGGTCGAGCAGCTCAAGAAGGACCCGGGCAGCGTCAAGTGGGGCGGTGGTTCGCGCGGCTCCACCGAGCACATCGCCGCGGCCATGATCGCGCAGAAGGTCGGTGCCGACCCCTCGAAGATCAACTACGTGGCCTTCCGCGGAGGCGGCGAGGCCACCGCGGCCGTGCTGGGCGGCAACGTCACCATCGGCGGCAGCGGCTACAGCGAGTTCGCCGAATACATCGCGGCCGGCAAGATGAAGGCCATTGCCGTCACCTCGGCCCAGCGCCTGCCGGGCATCGACGTGCCCACGCTGAAGGAACAGGGCATCGACGTGGAAATCGGCAACTGGCGCGGCGTGTACGGCGCGCCCGGCATCTCCGCCGACCAGCGCAAGGCGCTGACCGACATGGTGCTGGCCGCCATGAAGAGCGCGTCCTGGGCCGAATCGCTCAAGAAGAACGACTGGACGCCCGCCGTGCTGTCGGGCGAAGCCTTCACGAAGTTCGTCGACGACGACTTCGCGAGCCTGCGCGCCATCATGACCAAGTCCGGCATGGTCTGACATCGGCTCGCCCCCAGGCTGCGCGCACTTCGTGTCGCTTCGCCTACCCCCTACCGGGGGCAACACCTGAGGCCCGGCTGAGCCGGTTCCTCGGTGTTCTTGAAGGGGGCTTTTCTTTCGCCCGATTCGGGAGCAAAAAATGACAACTCCAGACTCCTCGGCCCCGCCGCAATCCGCGGCCACGTGGCCGCAAACCCTGGTCGGCGCCGGCGTGCTGCTGACCGGCCTCGCGCTGGCGTTCGGCGCGATCGGCATTTCCTCCGAAGCCGGCTACGGCGGCGTCGGCCCCAACTTCCTGCC
The DNA here is from genome assembly GCF_058809745.1 of Variovorax sp. MPBD4-3. Classification (NCBI taxonomy): domain Bacteria; kingdom Pseudomonadati; phylum Pseudomonadota; class Betaproteobacteria; order Burkholderiales; family Comamonadaceae; genus Variovorax; species Variovorax sp. MPBD4-3. The sequence goes on along the minus strand of NZ_JBXASW010000061.1, from coordinate 16,287 downwards.
CTGGCTGGTGTCGGTGGTGCTGGTGCTGTGCGGCGCCTGGATCGTGTGGGAGGCGCGCACCGGCGGCTTCCGCGAACTCGACGCGCCCTCGGGTGCCGAGCACGCCTACTGGCCGGGCTTCATCTGGGTGTCGGCAGGGCTGCTGCTCAACGCCGCGCTCATCACCACGCTCGGCTTCATCATCAGCTGCACGCTGTGCTACGTGCTGGCGGTGCAGGGCCTGCGCCGCGCGAGCGGGCAGGGCGGCGTGAATTCGCCGCGCACCTGGGCGACCGACCTGCTGGCCGGCGTGCTCATCTCGGCGCCGGTGTTCTGGACCTTCACGCAATTCCTGGCCATCAACCTGCCCGGCCTCACTTCGACTGGCTGGCTCTGACATGGACATCTTCAACGCACTCATGGCGGGCTTCGCCGCGGCGATCACTCCCGTCAATCTGCTCTGGTGCCTGGTCGGCTGCGCCCTTGGCACGGCCGTGGGCGTGCTTCCCGGCATCGGCCCGGCGGTGGCGGTGGCCATGCTGCTGCCCATCACCGGCAAGGTCGACGTCACGGCCTCGATGATCTTCTTCTCGGGCATCTACTACGGCGCCATGTACGGCGGCTCGACCACTTCCATCCTGCTCAACACGCCCGGCGAAACCGCCAGCATGGTGACCGCGATGGAGGGCAACAAGATGGCCAAGAGCGGCAGGGCGGGCGCGGCGCTCGCCACCGCCGCCATCGGCTCCTTCGTGGCCGGCACCATCGCCACGGTGATCGTCACGCTGTTCGCGCCGTTCGTGGCCGAATTCGCGGTCAAGCTCGGCCCGCCCGAATACTTCATGCTGATGCTGCTGGCCTTCACCACGGTGAGCGCGGTGCTCGGCAAGAGCACGCTGCGCGGCATGACGGCGCTGTTCGTCGGCCTGGCCGCGGGCTGCGTCGGGCTCGACCAGATCTCGGGCCAGGGCCGCTACACCGGCGGCGTGCCCGAACTGCTCGACGGCATCGAGATCGTGCTGGTGGCGGTCGGCCTGTTCGCCGTGGCCGAGGTGCTCTACGCCGTGCTGTACGAAGGCAAGGTGGTCGAGGGCCAGAACAAGCTGAGCCGGGTGCACATGAGCAAGCGCGACTGGAAGCGCTCGATTCCCGCGTGGCTGCGCGGCACCGCCATCGGCACGCCCTTCGGCTGCATCCCCGCCGGCGGCACCGAGATTCCGACCTTCCTGAGCTACGCGACCGAAAAGAAGCTGGCCAAGGACGCGGACGCCAAGGCCGAGTTCGGCACCAAGGGCGCCATCGAAGGCGTGGCCGGCCCCGAGGCCGCCAACAACGCCACGGTGACCGCCGCGCTGATTCCGCTGCTCACGCTGGGCATTCCCACCTCCAACACCACCGCCATCCTGCTGGGCGCGTTCCAGAACTACGGCATCCAGCCGGGCCCGCAGCTGTTCACCACCTCGGCCGCGCTGGTGTGGGCGCTGATCGCGTCGCTGTACATCGGCAACGTGATGCTGCTGGTGCTGAACCTGCCGATGGTCGGCCTGTGGGTCAAGCTGCTGAAGATTCCGAAGCCCCAGCTCTACGCCGGCATCCTGATCTTCGCCACCGTGGGTGCCTACGGCATGCGCCAGAGCGCGTTCGACCTGTTCCTGCTCTACGGCATCGGCCTCTTGGGCGTGCTGATGCGGCGCTTCGACTTCCCGACCGCGCCGGTGGTCGTCGGCATGATCCTGGGCCCGCTCGCCGAAGCGCAGCTGCGCAACGCGATGTCGATGGGCGAGGGCAGCGCGATGGTGTTCCTGCAGCGCCCGATGTCGCTGACGCTGATCGTCATCGTGCTGGCCGTGCTGGTGCTGCCGCGGCTTGCCAAGCGCATGAGCGAACGCAAGCTGAAGCGGCTGGCGCAATTGGACGCCTGACGCTCTTCGTGTCATGACTGCGAAACCGGATGCCGCGAGCATCCGGTTTTCGTTTTTGGGTACCGCTTTCCCTGCGCGCACTCCGAGCTCGGTACGGCTCGGGGTTGCCGTGAGGTATTCCGTGAGTCCCCAAACCCTTGCCTGGTTCCTGCTGGCCGCCAGCGTGGCTGCAGAAGTCGCCGGCACCGTCGCCCTGCGTCATGCCGAGGGCTTTACCCGCCTTGTTCCGTCCGTCGCGACCGGTGCCTGCTATGCCGCCGCGATCTGGCTGATGTCGCTCGCGGTGCGCGAGCTTGGCGTGGGGCTCGCCTATGCGGTCTGGGCCGGTAGCGGCACCGCGCTGATCGCCGTGCTCGGCATGCTGTGGTTCGGCGAGCCCGTCACGCTGCCCCGAATCGCCGGACTGGCGGCGATCGTCGCGGGCGTGATCGTGCTCAACATGGACGCACGCTAGCGGCTCAGCGCTGGGGCGCTTCCACCAGATCGTCGTCGATATGCGGATCCGCGGGCTGCCCGCGCAGCTTGCGCACCGTGCGGCGGATCCAGTGCTCGATGTCGTCCACGTAGGTGAACACCGCCGGCACCACCAGCAGGCTCAGCACGGTCGAGGTGATCAGCCCGCCGATCACCGCCATCGCCATCGGCGAGCGGAAGCTCGAGTCCGCCGCGCCGAAGCCGACCGCGATCGGCAGCATGCCGGCGCCCATGGCGAGCGTGGTCATGATGATGGGCCGCGCGCGCTTGTGGCAGGCGTCGCGCAGCGCGTCCCAGCGGCTCATGCCGTGGTCGCGGCGCGCCACGATGGCGTATTCGACCAGCAGGATCGAGTTCTTGGTCGCGATGCCCATCAGCATGATGAGACCGATCAGCGAAGGCATCGACAGCGCCTTCTGCCCGATCAGCAGCCCCACGAAGGCCCCGCCCAGCGCCAGCGGCAGCGCGCACAGGATGGTCACCGGGTGCAGGAAGTCCTTGAACAGCAGTACCAGCACGATGTAGATGCACAGCACCCCCGTCAGCATCGCCAGGCCGAAGCTCGCGAACAGCTCTGTCATGACCTCGGCGTCGCCGACTTCTGCAATGCGCACCCCCGGCGGCAGCTTCTGGATCGACGGCAGCTTCTGTACCGCGGCCTTCGCGTCGCCCAGGCCCACGCCCGACAGTTCGATCTCGAAGTTCACGTTGCGCGAGCGGTCGTAGCGGTCGATGACGGCCGGGCCGCCTTCCATGGTGAGCGAGGCCACCTGGTTGAGCATGACCGGGCCGCGCGTGCCGGGCACCGAGAGGCGGCCGAGCAGGTCGATGTCCTGCCGCGCGGAGTCTTCCAGCTTCACCACGATCGGCACCTGCCGCTGCGCCAGGTTGAGCTTGGCGAGCGACTGGTCGTAGTCGCCCAGCGTGGCCACGCGCAGGGTCTCGGCGATGGCGGAACTGGTCACGCCCAGGTCGGCGGCGCGCGCGAAGTCGGGGCGCACCGCGATCTCGGGGCGCACCAGGCTCGCGGTGGAGGTGATGTTGCCCAGGCCGGGAACGGTGCGCAGGTCTTTCTCGACCGCGCTCGCCGCGCTGGCCAGGGCCACCGGGTCTTCACCGGTCAGCGCCAGGATGTATTTCTCGCCCGAGCCGCCCAGGCCCACCGTGCTGCGCACGCCGGGCAGCGTTTCGAGCGCGGTGCGGATCTGGTTCTCGATGACCTGCTTGCGCGGCCGGTCGCCGCGCGGGTCGAGCTTGATGGTGAGCGTGGCCTTGCGCGTCTCGGGCGTGCCGAAGCTGGCGAACGGGTCGCCGCCCGCGCTGCCGCCGGCCACCGTGGTGTAGACGCTCTTCACGTGCGCGATCTGCATCACGCGCCGGCGGGTTTCCTCCGCCGCGGCGGTGGTCTGCGCCAGAGTGGAGCCCGGCGCGAGCGACAGGTACACCTGCGTCTGCGAGTTGTCGTCCGGCGGAATGAAGCCAGTCTTGAGCAGCGGGATCATCGCCAGCGAACCGAAGAAGAAGAGGGTGGCCAGCACCATCGTCTTGAAGCGGTTGTGGGTGCTCCACTCCACGGCGCGCATGTACCAGCGCAGCCAGCCCGGTTCCTTCTCGGCCGTGACCACGGGCTTGAGCATGTAGGCCGCCATCATCGGCGTGAGCACCCGCGCCACCACCAGCGAGGCGAACACCGCGAGCGCCGCGGTCCAGCCGAACTGCTTGAAGAACTTGCCCGCAACGCCGCTCATGAAGGCGGTGGGCAGGAACACCGCGATCAGCGTGAAGGTGGTGGCGATCACCGCCAGGCCGATCTCGTCGGCAGCCTCCATGGCCGCCTGGTAGGGCGTTTTGCCCATGCGCAGGTGGCGCACGATGTTCTCGACTTCCACGATGGCGTCGTCCACCAATATGCCCACCACCAGCGACAGCGCCAGCAGCGAGATCACGTTGACCGAGAAGCCCAGCAGGTGCATGCCGATGAACGCCGGGATCACCGACATCGGCAGCGCCACGGCCGACACGAAGGTGGCGCGCCAGTCGCGCAGGAACAGCCACACCACGACCACCGCCAGGATGGCGCCTTCGTACAGCAGGTGCAGCGAACCGTTGTATTCCTCTTCCACCGGGTCGACGAAGTTGAAGGCCTCGGTCAGCTCGATGTCGGGGCGCTGCGCGCGCATGTCGGCCAGCGCCTTCTGCACCGCGCGGCCCACTTCCACCTCGCTGGCACCGCGGCTGCGGGCCACTTCGAAGCCCACCACCGGCTTGCCGTTGAGCAGCGCGGCCGCGCGCGGCTCGGCGATGGTGTCGCTGATGCGCGCCACCTGGTCCAGCCGGATGCGGCGGCCGTCGGTCAGCACGATCTGCATGTCGGCGAGTTGGTCGGCCGACTTCACGGTGGCAAGCGTGCGCACCGGCTGTTCGCTGCCGCCCAGGTCGAAGCGGCCGCCCGCGCTCTCCGTCTGCACCTGGCGCAGCTGGCGCGAGATGTCGCCCGCCGAGGCGCCGAGCGCCTGCAGCTTGACCGGGTCGAGGTCCACGTGCACCTGGCGCGTGGCGCCGCCCACGCGGTTCACCGCGCCCACGCCCGGCAGCGCGAGCAGGCGCTTGGTGACGTCGTTGTCCACGTACCAGCTCAGCGCCTCGTTGTCCATTTGAGAGGACGCGATGGTGAAGGCCAGCACCGGCTGGCCCGCCAGGTCGAGCTTGGTGACGACCGGGTCGCGCACGTCGGCCGGCAGGTCGGCGCGCACGCGCTGCACGGCGGAGCGCACGTCGTCCACGGCTTCCTGCACGGGCTTTTCGAGGCGGAACTCGACGATCAGCGTGGCGGCGCCGTCCTGCACCTTGGTGGTGATGTGCTTCAGGCCCTGCACCGTGGCGATGGAGTTCTCGAGCTTGCGCGCGACGTCGGTTTCCAGCTGCGAAGGCGCGGCGCCGGGCAGCGATGCCGAGACCGTCACGGTCGGCAGGTCGATGTCCGGAAAGTTCTGCACCTTCATCGCGTTGAACGACAGCAACCCACCGAAGGTGAGCAGCACGAACAGCATCACCGCCGGAATCGGGTTGCGTATGGACCAGGCGGAAACATTCATGGGCGAGTCCTTTGTTTCTGCTTACTTGGCTGCGGCGGGGGCGGCTGCGGCCGGGGCGGCTGGCGCGGGCGCGTCGACCACGCGCACCAGGTCGCCGTCGTTGAGGAAGCCGGCGCCTTGCACCACCACCTTCGCGCCTTCGGGCAGTGCGCTGGTGATCTCGATGCGGTCGTTCAGGCGGCGGCCGATCTGCACCTTCAGCTGTGCCACGTGGTTGTCGGGCTTGAGAAGGAAGACGTTGTTGAAGCCGTCGCGCGGCACGATGGCGCTCTGCGGCACCGTGGGCGCCGAGCTGCGGCCGAGTTCGAAGTCGCCGCGCGCGAACATGCCGGCCTTGATGCCGGTGTTCTGCTGCACATTGGGCAGGTCGACGTACACCAGCGCCGCGCGCGTCTGCGGATCGACCGTGGGCGCGATGCTGCGCACCTTGCCTCGCACCTGCGCGCCGCTGGCGCTGACCACGAAGGCGGTGGTGCCCACCGAGATGCGGCTCAGCTCGGCCGAGGTGACTTCGGCGCGCCATTCGAGCCGGCCCTGGCGGATCAGCTTGAAGAGCTCGGTGCCGGCCGCCACCACGCTGCCGACCGTGGCAGTGCGCGACGAGATCACGCCGTCGTCGGGCGCCAGCACCTGCGTGTTGCGCCCGCGCACTTCCTGCGCGGCCAGCACGGCTTCGGCCGCTTCGACGCGCGCCTTGGCCGTCTGCTCGGTGGTCTGGTATTGGTTGATCTGCTGCTGGCTCAGCGCGCCGGTGGCCTGCAGCGTGCGGGCGCGGGCTGCGTTGCCGGCGGCGTCGGCGGCGGTGGCGCGGGCTTCGGCCAGCGAGGCGCGCGACTGCGCGATGTCGGCGCGCACCGTCTCGGGCGAGAACACGGCCAGCACCTGGCCCTTCTTGACCACGTCGCCCACGTTCACCCGCACCTCGGCGAGCTTGAGCCCGTTCGACTCGGAGCCGACCACGGCCTCCTGCCAGGCCGCCACGTTGCCGTTGGCCGGAAGCGTGAGCGTGAGTTCGGTGGCCTCGGGCGCGGCGACGGTGACGGTCAGCGCGGGCTTGGGCGCGGGGCCGGCGGCGGCGGCCTTGTCGGCCGGCTTGCGCGTCATGAACACGGCCGCCGCGATGACGACGGCCAGCACGATCAGCACGGTGACGAGGGTGGAACGCTTCATTGTTTTCATGGCGACGTCGCGACCTTGGCGGCCGGGGTGGTGTTCATTGAGGATGTTTCGTACGACTCGGAAGGCTGACCGGGCCGGGTCCAGCCGCCGCCCATCGAGCGGTACAGCGCGACCCAGGCCTCGGTGCGCTCGCGCTGCAGCGACACGCGCGCGGTCTGCGCCGCGAACAGCGTGCGGCGCGAGTCTTCCAGTTCGAACAGGCTGGCCAGGCCGCTGCTGTAGCGCGCCTGGGTGGCGTCGAAGGAGGCCTGGTAGTTCTTCACCGCGGTGTCGGCGTCAGTCGCGCGGCCGTTGGTGGCGTCGAGGTTGACCAGCGCTTCTTCCACCTCGCGCACGGCCTGCCGCACGTTGGCGCGGTAGATCGACACCGCCTCGGCGTAGCGCGCCTTGGCCGCGTCGGCATTGGCCTTGCGCGAGCCGCCGTCCAGCAGCGGCACGCTCAGCGACACGGGGCCCACGGTCCAGTTCTCGAGCGACTGCTGCAGGCCGCCGACGCGGTACTGCGTGCGGCCGATGGAGCCCGAGATGCTGAGCTTGGGATAGCGCTCGGCCTCGGCCGAGCCGACGTCGGCGCTGGCCGATGCCACGCCGAGTTCCGCCGAATACACATCGGGCCGCTGCGAAATCGCTTGCGCCGGCACGCTGGCGATGCTGCCCACCTCGGGCAGCGCGCGCTGCGCGGGGGAGGCCGCGAGCTTCTGCTCGAGCGTGCCCTCGTCGATGCCGCTGAGCGCGACCAGCGCCTTGCGCTGCACCGCGCACTGGGCGCGCTGCTGGGTCAGGCGGCCGGAGGCGTCGGCCGCGCTGGCGCGGGCCAGTGCGGCGTCGGCGGGCGCGGTAAAGCCGGCGCGCATCGACAGGTCGGTCAGGCGCGCGGTCTCGGCGCGCGAGCGGGTGTCGGACTCGGCCACGCGCAGTTGCTGCTGGCAGGCGCGCTCGGCGAAGTAGGCGTTGGCGGTTTCGGCCGCCACCGACACCCGGGCGTCGTGCCACTTGGCGTCGGCGCTGCCCAGCTTGGCCTGGGCGGCGTCGCGGTCGGCGCGCAGGCGGCCGAACAGGTCGACCTCCCACTTCGACTGCAGGCCGGCCTGCAGCGTGGTGATGGGTGTGGTGGCCCCGAGGCTGCTGCTGCTGCCACTGCCGGCGCTGGAGGACGATCCGCCCGAAGGCGCGCCGGACGCGAAGCCCGAGGTGCCCCGGCTCGCCGATGCCGTGCCGTCCAGGCTCGGCAGCAGCGCAGCGCCGGTCTGCACCCGCGTGAAGCGGGCCTCCGCCACGCGCGCCGCGGCGCTCGCGACGTTGGGGCTGGCGGCTTCGGCGGCGGCGATCAGCTCGACCAGCAGCGGATCGTCGAGCTGGCGCCACCAGTCGGCCAGCGACGCGAGCGAGCCGCCGTGGGGCAGGGGAGCGCGCCATTGCGCGGGCGTTGGCGCCTCGACCTGCGCCGGCGGGCGGGTCAGCGCGCAGCCCGACAGGCCGAGGCCGAAGCCCAGCGGCAGGCACAGGGAGGCGATCAGTCGGAGTTTTCTCATTGGGTTGGCTTTCTGTCGGCGCGGCGGCGTGCCGCCTCGGCCGCGACCAGCGCCATTGCGTAGCCGGTCAGGCGGTCGGCCCAGGTGTCGATGCCGCGCGGCGTGCGCAGCAGCGACGGACGGATGGCCTCGATGAAGTCCTGGCTCACGTAGAGCTGCATCGACAGCCCGGTGATTGCGAAGGTGAGGCGGTGGATGTCGTCGTCGGGCCGCGCCACGCCCAGGTGGCGGCAAAGCAGCTCGGCGATGGCGCGGTGCGGGCCCTTGATGTCGTGCTCGAGCTCCTTGGCCCAGCGGCTGGTGCGCTCGAGCATCTCGCGCATGTGCAGCTGGATGCATTGGCGCACGATCTCGCCCTGCTTGAGCGGATCGATCATCGACACCATGCAGATGCGCAGCGTTTCCTCCAGCGGGCGCCCCGGCACCTTGCAGGCCGCCACGAGGTCGCTGGAGTCGCCGCCCATCGGCTCGTTGAAGGTGGCCGCGTAGAGGCCTTCCTTGTCGCCGAAGTAGTAGCTGATGGCCGAGATGTTGGCGCCGGCCTCCTTGGCGATCTCGCGCGTGGAGGTCTTGGCGAAGCCCTTCTGCGCGAACAGCCGCAGCGCCGTGTGAAGCAGACGGTGGCGTGCCTCCGCGCCGTCGCTGCGCGGTGCGCGGCGCGCGGCCTGGGTGGTGGTGGCTTTCGCGTTCATGCCCGGCATTACACCACGCAAAAAATCAAACGATTGATTAACTTAAGGTTTCATGAAGAGACTGGGTTGCACGCGAACACGAGTACCTGCTGAAGGGAAGCGGCGCCCGATCTGCTGCCGATCGAGGCACGCTACGATGCCGCCATGCCAGTTTCTCCTTCTCTGCCGCCCGCCCTGCCGCTCGATGCGCAGGGAATTCTCGCGCTGGCCGCGCGCTCGATGTTTCATTTGTTTTCAAGCATCAGCCAGGGCATGTTCCTGGTCGACCGCGGCGGGCGCATCGTGTGGGTGAACGAGGGCTACCGGCGCTTCCTGCCGGCGCTGGGTTTCTCGTCCATCGACCAGTTCATGGGCCACATGGTGGAAGACGTGATCCCGAACACGCAGATGCGCCGCGTGCTTGAAACAGGCGAGCCGATACTGATCGACCTGCTGACCAACAAGGCAGGCACCTTCGTGGTCAGCCGCATTCCGCTGCGCGAGGAACGCGAGGGCGCGGACGGCGGCATGGGCGAGGTGATCGGCGCCATCGGCATCGTGCTGTTCGACCAGCCGGAGACCACGCTGCAGCCGCTCATCAGCAAGTTCGCGCTGCTGCAGCGCGACCTCGACGACGCGCGGCGCGAACTGGCCAGCCAGCGCAACAACCCGCTCTACCACCATGCGGACGGCCAGCGGCGTTCCAAGTACACCTTTGCCAGCTTCATCGGCAGCAGCCCGGCGGCCGTGGAGGTCAAGCGCCACGCGCGCCGCGCCGCGCAGTCGGCCAGCCCGGTGCTGCTGCTGGGCGAAACCGGCACTGGCAAGGAGCTGCTGGCGCATGCCATCCATGCGTCGTCCGCGCGTGCCAAGGGGCAGTTCGTCAGCGTCAACATCGCGGCCGTGCCCGACACCCTGCTCGAAGCCGAGTTCTTCGGTTTTGCGCCCGGCGCCTTCACCGGCGCCGACCGCAAGGGCCGCGAGGGCAAGTTCAAGCTGGCCGACGGCGGCAGCCTCTTCCTCGACGAAATAGGCGACATGCCGCTGGGCCTGCAGGCCAAGCTGCTGCGCGCGCTGCAGGAAGGCGAGATCGAGCCGCTGGGTTCCAACAAGCTCGTGCCCTTCGACGCCCGCGTGATCGCCGCCACCTCGCGCGACCTGCCGGAGTTGGTGCGCCGCGGCCAGTTCCGCGAAGACCTGTACTACCGTCTCAACGTGCTGCCGCTGCGCGTGCCGCCGCTGCGAGAGCGGCGCGCCGACATTCCCGCGCTGGTCGAGGCGCTGGGCGAGGACATGGCGCTGCGCAGCGGCGAGGCGCCGCCCGAACTCACGCCCGACGCGCTCGCGCTGCTGGCCGGCCAGCACTGGCGCGGCAACATCCGCGAGCTGCGCAACGTGCTGGAGCAGGTGACGATGCGCAGCGACTCGCAGCGCATCGACGCCGTGCAGCTCGAACGCATCCTGCGCGAGGCGGGGCTGGAGCAGATCGAGCTGCCGGCCACCCTGCAGAGCGCGCACGACGGCGATGAAGAAGCGGCACTGCTGCGGCCGCTGGCGCAGCAGGTGGCCGAGCTGGAGCGCAAGGCGATTGCGGCCGCGCTGGCATCCACCGGCGGCAACAAGCTGGCAACGGCGCGGCTGCTCGGGATTTCGCGCGCCACGCTGTACGAGCGCATGACGAACCAGTAAGTAGCGGCCGCCGACGGTGGCCGGATTTCGATCGACAAGGGAGAGGATTTCCATGAAGGGTCTGTTGACACGACTGAAGGCGCTGGCCGGCTCGGGCGCTGCACCGGCTGCACCGGCCGCACCGGCCACATCCGCGGCATCGCCTGCAGCAGAGCAGGGCGAAGGCATGCTGGTCAATGCCTACTGCACGCGCGCCGAAGTGCCCGCGCTCGGCTTTCCGCACACGCTGCATGCCCGCCGCGATCTTTCCGATCCGGAACTCGCGGCCCATCTTTCGGGCTTCGTGGGCTATGTGCTGAGCAGGGGCAACGGCGAGATGTCGCGCAACCGCTATCACGCGATGCGGCACATCCAGCGGGTACGCCAGCACCTGAGTCTCTCCATCGACGAATCGCAGCTCGACGCGTTTTCCGAATGGGCGGAGCGTGCGAACGCCATCGTGTTCCTGCCCGATGGCGGCATCCGCGACCCCAACGGGCGGGTGTTGCTGTCGGCGGCGGGCGAGGAGCCCGACCGGGAAGCCGCGGTTCCCTATCCCGCCGAGGCGTGGCAGCGCAAGGCGCGCACCGAGGCGCTGCTCGCGTCGCGCGGCATGCCGGTGCCGCAGCACCTGCCGCCTCTTGTTTCGGAGCCCGAGTTGCGCCCGCGCACCCCGCAGGAGCTGGCGGGCAGGGCGTTCGCGCTGCTGGCCGTATCGGCCCGTGCCGAGTCGGTCGCAAGCGGCGAGCCGCTGCCTGTGGCCGAACTGTTCGCGCGGCTGCCGTCCGCGCAGGCGAACCTGTCGCCCGACGAGCAGGCCTTCATTGCCGATGAGGCCCCCGGCGAGTCTGCGGTGGCGCAGTTCGGCTGGCGCTTCGAGTGCCTCTTCGTGCTCGAATGGGCCTTGGGCCTGGTCGATGCGCTGCCGTTTCCCGGGGCCATCTGCGACGTGCCGCTGGCCACGCGCCTGATGCTGGATGCCGGCGACGTCGACGGCGCGATGCGGTCTGCCAAGGTGCGCACGGACAGCGAACTGCTCGATGCGCTGGATCTGCACTACCGCCTGCACTGGCTCGTGCGCCAGGCGCGCCTGAAGGAAGAGGCGGCTCCTGCGGGCGTCGACGCCGGTGTCGTGCTGGAGCGGCATCGCGCGCTGAACTGGCTGGTGCGCTTCGAAGACCACGACTGGGACGACGTCGACACGCCCACATGACGCCCCCGACAATTGCGCTTCCTCCTGCCATCCTCCTGTTCCTGCATTCATGAAGACATCGATCCGCTCCCTTGTGTTCGTTGCGGCATGCGCCACCGCCAGCTTTGCCAGCGCGGCGCCCGCGCCCCAGTGCGCGAGCGAAGCCGTATCCCGCGCAAGGAAGCTGCTGACCTTCCACTTCGGCGAGGACGACCGCATCCAGATCGACCCCGCCGTGAAGGAAGTGGCGCCCATCCGCAACCCCGCCAACAAAAAGCAGCAGTTCAAGGTGCTGGAGGTGTGGGGCTCGATCTACAAGGGCAACTACCGCATGCGGCTCATCTACTACGTGTCGGGCAAGGACTGCAACTTGATGGGGCAGGAAATCCTGGAGTACGCAAGCCTGTGAGCGTCCAGGCCCTGCGTTCCACCTTCGGCCCCAACTGCCATTGGTGCGGCCTCGCGATGGACTTCAGCGAGCCCTTCGGCCGGCCTGAGTCCGCCACCATCGAACACCTTGTCGACTCGACCTTCGGCGGCATGCGTTCGCCAAAGCACCGGCGGCTCGCGCATGCGGCCTGCAACCATGCGCGCAACGAGTTCCGCATGCAGGCGGAGCGCCAGTTCAGGCAGTGGATCGCCGAGCGCCAGGCCTCCGCGAAAACCCTGAACGAAAAATAGACAGTTGACTGAAAATCGAACACGCGCAATGTTCTGAATTCAGTCGAACGACGCTGCTCCCGAATGAAGAAGCGTTAGTTATCAATGGCTTAGGCAGGTGGCACGAACTGTGCAATATTCAGTCACCTTTTCCAGGAGACAAAGAATGAACCGTCGCCACCTCGTCGCCCTTGCCGCGCTCGCCACCTGCGCAGTTGCCGCTCCGGCCTGGGCCCAGTCCAACGAAATCCGCATCGCCCACATCTACAGCAAGACGGGCGCGCTGGAAGCCTACGGCAAGCAGACGCAGACCGGCCTGATGATGGGCCTGAACTACGCCACCGAAGGCACGATGATGGTCAACGGCAAGAAGATCGTCGTCATCGAGAAGGACGACCAGGGCAAGCCCGACCTCGGCAAGTCGCTGCTGGCGGCCGCCTATTCGGACGACAAGGCCGCGCTGGCCATCGGCCCGACCGCCTCGGGCGTGGCGCTGGCCATGCTGCCGGTGGCGGAGGAATACAAGAAGATCCTGCTGGTCGAGCCCGCCGTGGCCGACTCGATCACCGGCGACAAGTGGAACAAGTACATCTTCCGCACCGGCCGCAATTCGAGCCAGGACGCGATCTCCAATGCCGTGGCCGTCGACAAGCCCGGCGTGACCGTGGCCACGCTGGCACAGGACAACGCGTTCGGCCGCGACGGCGTGAAGGCCTTCGGCTCCGCGCTCAAGAAGGCCAAGCTGGTCCATGAAGAGTACCTGCCGCCCGCCACCACCGACTTCACCGCCGGCGCGCAGCGCCTGATCGACAAGCTGAAGGACCAGCCGGGCCGCAAGATCATCTGGATCGTCTGGGCCGGCGCGGGCAACCCGTTCAAGATCGTCGACCTCGACCTGAAGCGCTACGGCATCGAGATCGCCACCGGCGGCAACATCCTGCCGGCCATGGCCGCCTACAAGGCGCTGCCGGGCATGGAAGGCGCGGCGTACTACTACTTCGGCATCCCGAAGAACCCGGTGAACGACGCGATGGTGTCGGCCCACTACAAGGAATTCAAGACGCCGCCGGACTTCTTCACGGCCGGCGGCTTCTCGGCCGCGATGGCGGTGGTGACGGCGCTCAAGAAGACGGGTGGCGACACCAATACCAACAAGCTCATCAGCACCATGGAAGGCATGAGCTTCGACACGCCCAAGGGCAAGATGACCTTCCGCAAGGAGGACCACCAGGCGATGCAGTCGATGTACCACTTCAAGATCAAGGTCGACCCGGCGTTCGCCTGGGGCGTGCCGGAGCTGGTGCACGAGATCAAGCCGGAAGAGATGGACATTCCCATCAAGAACAAGCGCTGACCACGGCGCCGATCGTTACCTGAACCCCGCGGCGCAAGGAAGGCGCCGCTCCCTTTTCGCCCCGGATGGCCGCCGGGCGAAGCGGCAGCCTGCGCCCGTTTTTCCTGACGGGGCGAAGGCCCGCGCGATCCACGGCCGATTCGATTCTTGAGCAAGCAAGCGTTCGACAAACCACAACAGAAGGAGACAGCGATGCCAGCGATGCGATTGAACTGGAAGGGACTTGCCGCCGCTGCGGCGATGGCGGTGGCGGCGCAGGCCGCGACGGCGGCGGTGCCGCTGCCGTCGCTCGGGGCCAACCCGGCGGAGGTGAGCGTGTCCGGCCTGTCGGCCGGCGGTTTCGCGGCGGTGCAGTTGCACGTGGCCTACTCGGCCACCTTCAAGCGCGGCGCCGGCGTGGTGGCCGGCGGGCCGTTCTATTGCGCCGAGGGCTCGGTGCTCAACGCCACCGGCCGGTGCATGACGCACGGCAGCAGCATCCCGGTGTCGTCGCTCGTGAGCACCACCAACAGCTGGGCCGCCAGCGGCGCGATCGACCCGGTGTCCAACCTGAGCGGCTCCAAGGTGTACATGTTCTCGGGCACCTCCGACAACACCGTCAAGCAGGCGGTGATGGACGACCTGAAGACCTACTACCAGAGCTTCGTGCCGGCGGCCAACATCGTCTACAAGAACAACATCGGCGCCGGCCACGCGATGGTCACCGACGACTACGGCGGCGCCTGCAGCACCACCGCGGCACCCTACATCAACAACTGCGGCTTCGACCTGGCGGGCGAGATCCTCACGCAGATCTACGGCCCGCTGAATCCGCGCAACAACGGCACGCTGGGCGGCACCTTCACCGAGTTCAACCAGTCGGAATTCGTCACTGGCCACGGCATGGCCGCGACCGGCTGGATCTACGTGCCGCAGGCCTGCACCACCACCTCGTGCCGCGTGCACCTGGTGCTGCACGGCTGCAAGCAGAACTACTCGGACGTGAGCGACCAGTACGTGCGCAAGACCGGCTACAACCGCTGGGCCGACACCAACAACATCGTGCTGATCTATCCGCAGACCAGCACCGCGGCCACCAACAGCTGCTGGGACTGGTGGGGCTACGACAGCGCCAACTACGCGAAGAAGTCGGGCCCGCAGATGGCGGCGTTCAAGGCCATGATCGACCGCGTGACCAGCGCCGGCGGCGGCGGCAGCGGCCTGCCCGCGCCCACCGGCGTGGGTACCTCGGGCGCGACCAGCAGCAGCATGGTGATCGGCTGGAACGCCGTGAGCGGAGCCAGCGGCTACAACGTGTACCGCGGCGGCAGCAAGGTCAACGCCTCGCCGGTCACCGCCACCAGCTACACCGACAGCGGCCTTGCCGCGTCGACCAGCTACAGCTGGACAGTGGCCGCGCTGAACGCGAGCAACGCCGAAGGCGCCATGTCGACGGCGGCCACCGGCGCCACCACGGCGGGCAGCGGCGGCGGCACCGGCACCTGCTACACCGCGAGCAACTACACCCATACCATCGCCGGACGCGCCTATGCCCTGTACGGGCTGACCTATGCCTACGGCTCGAACCAGTCCATGGGGCTGTGGAACATCTACGCGACCACCACGCTGAAGCAGACCGGCCCCAACTACTACGTGATCGGCAGCTGCTGAGGCCGCCGTGCAATCTTTCGACTCCTGATTCGCAATGACCAAAGATGCTTGAGACCCGAGATCTGACCATCCGCTTCGGCGGGCACGTGGCCGTCAACAGCGTGAGCTGCGCTTTCGCGCCGGGCACGCTGACGGCCATCGTGGGCCCCAACGGCGCGGGCAAGACCACCTACTTCAACCTGATCTCGGGCCAGCTCAAGGCGAGCGCCGGCACGGTGTCGCTCGACGGCCAGCCGCTGTCGGGCCTGTCGCCGTCCGCGCGCACGCACGCGGGGCTGGGGCGGGCCTTCCAGCTCACCAACCTGTTCCCGAACCTCACCGTGCTGGAGAACGTGCGCCTGGCGGTGCAGGCCACGCGCGAGGGCGCGCACCGGCGGGGGCTCAATCTTTGGAGCATCTGGAGCGACCACAAGGCACTGACGGAGCGCGCCGACCAGATCCTGGCCGACGTGGCGCTGAAGTCGCGCGAACACGCGACGGTGGCCAGCCTGCCGCACGGCGACCAGCGCAAGCTGGAAGTGGCATTGCTGATGGCGCTGGAGCCCAAGGTCTTCATGTTCGACGAACCTACGGCCGGCATGAACGCGGCCGAGGCGCCCGTCATCCTCGACCTGATCCGCAAGCTCAAGCAGGACAAGACCAAGACCATCCTGCTGGTCGAACACAAGATGGACGTGGTGCGCGAGCTGGCCGACCGCATCATCGTGCTGCACAACGGCACGCTGGTGGCCGACGGCGAACCGGCCGAGGTGATCGCCTCGCCGGTGGTGCAGGAGGCCTACCTGGGCGTGGCGAAGGAGGTGGCTGCATGACGCGCGTGCCGATGAATTCGAATTTCTCCCTCCCCTCCCGGGGGAGGGCCGGGGTGGGGGCTCGCGGCCTCCACACCACCTCAGCCTTGCAGGCGCCGC
>NZ_JBXASW010000060.1:0-36424 GCF_058809745.1 Variovorax sp. MPBD4-3 | reverse complement strand
CACGATTTTTTAAGTATCGTCAAACTTTTTTCGCTTTCTTCAAACTTCCCAGCAGTCGGCAACTTCCGTCACCAGCCACTGAATCGTTTTCAGCGAAGCCTTCGATTATGCTCCGACTTTTCTGTCAGCGTCAACTTCGAAGGAAGTTTTTTTATCGACTGACTTGCTGCGATTCTCGAAGAAATCATGCCGCGTTGTCAGCCGAGCCAGCGAGTATATGTCATCTTTTGCCGCGTGCAAGATATCCCTGAAGAATCACGATGAAAAGACTTCTTCAAGGCTCTTCACATACAGGGAGCATCCTCTCGCCCATTGCATCTTGTGGCTCCTCCGATAATTCGAGCCACATGGCACTCATCACACTCCTCGACGCCCAACTCGCGTTCGGTCACGTCCCGCTGCTGGATCATGCGGACTTCTCTCTTCAGGAATCGGAGCGCATCGGCCTGATCGGCCGCAATGGCGCCGGCAAGTCTTCGCTGCTCAAGATATTGGGGGGCCTGGAAAAGACCGACGACGGCACCCTGCAGTTCCAGCAGAACCTCCGGGTCGCGTACGTCGCCCAGGAGCCTGTGCTGGACATGGATGCGGACGTTTTCACCGCCGCAAGCCAGGGCCTGGGCCCGGTCATTGCCATTCGCGATCTCTACCTCTCCGGTGCGGACGGCCTCGACCTCGACGCCCTGCAGTCGCAGATCGAAGCCTTCGACGCCTGGAACTGGGAGCAGCGCGTGGAAGAGACGCTGCACCGCCTCCACCTCGACCGCGACGCCCGCGTCGGCTCGCTCTCCGGCGGCACCCGCAAACGCGTCGCCCTGGCGCAGGCCCTGGTGGCCGCGCCCGACGTGCTCCTGCTGGACGAGCCCACCAACCACCTGGACCTCGACTCCATCGAGTGGCTCGAACAACTGCTGATCGACTTCAAAGGCAGCGTCGTCACCGTCACCCATGACCGCAGTTTCCTGAACCGTGTCGCCACCCGCATCGTCGAGCTGGATCGGGGCAAGCTGGGTTCTTACCCCGGCAACTTCGAGCAGTACCTCGTGCAGAAGGAAGAGCAGCTCGCCCAGGAAGCCGTGATCAGCGCCAAGGCAGACAAGCTGCTCGCCCAGGAAGAAATCTGGATCCGCAAGGGCGTGGAAGCGCGCCGCACGCGCAGCCAGAGCCGAATCACCCGCCTGCAGGAACTGCGCGCCAGCCGCGCGGCGCGCCGCGAGGTGCAAGGCAGCGTCAACATGGACGTGGCATCGGGCCAGTCCAGCGGCAAGATCGTGGCGGAACTCACCGAAGCCACCAAGTCGTTCGGCCCCAAGACCGTCATCCGCAACTTCAGCGGCACCATCCTGCGCGGCGACAAGGTCGGCCTGCTCGGCCCCAACGGCGCGGGCAAGACCACCCTGCTGAAGCTGATCCTCGGCGAGCTCGAACCGGACAGCGGCAAGATCCGCCGCGGCACCAACCTCCAGGTGGCGTACTTCGACCAGATGCGCGACAAGCTCGACCTCGACGCCACGCTGGAAGACTTCATCAGCCCCGGCAGCGAATGGATCGAGATCGGCAGCCAGAAGAAGCACGTCAAGAGCTACCTCTCCGACTTCCTGTTCTCCCCGGCGCGCGCCAACTCTCCCGTGCGCTCGCTCAGCGGCGGCGAACGCAACCGCCTGCTGCTGGCCCGATTGTTCGCCCGCCCCGCCAACGTGCTGGTGCTCGACGAGCCGACCAACGACCTCGACATCGACACCCTGGAGCTGCTCGAGAACCTGCTGCAGGACTACGACGGCACCGTGTTCCTGGTGAGCCACGACCGGACCTTCCTCGACAACGTGGTGACCAGCACCATCGCCTATGAAGGCGACGGCCGCTGGCGCGAGTACGAAGGCAGCGTGCAGGATTGGCTGGTCCAGTCCAAGCGTGCGCGAGAGATCGCGGAACAGCGCCAGGCTGCGGCCCCCGCTGCGGCACCGGCCCCAGCAGCGCCGTCCGCGCCCGCGGAACCCGTCGCGCCCAAGGCGGCCGCAGCGCGCAAGAAGCTCTCTTACAAGGAGCAGCGCGAGCTGGAAGCGCTCCCCGCCCAGATCGAAAGCCTGGAAGCGGAACAGAAGCGCATCACCGAGATGCTCGAACTCGACGGCGGCGCCATCTATGCCACCGACTCCTCGCGCGCCACCGAACTCGCCGAGCGCCACGCGAAGATCGACGACGAACTGCTCGCAGCGCTCGAGCGCCAGGAAGAACTGGGCGCCGGCCGCTGACCGGCGCGAACCAAAGCGCTCCCCGCCGCGCCGCGCCCGTCCCGCCGTCCGACGCCGGCGGGACGCGGACTAGGCTATATATGCGGCTTCGCCCCCCAAGCCCCGGGAAAGCTGCATGCCTTCTTCATTCCAAGCCTTCTTTCGTCGGTCCACCGCGCTCCTGGCGCTGCTGATACTCGGGGCCTGCGCTCAATTGCCGCAGAACGTCGAGCGCCCCGTCTCGACCGCCATCGCCGCGCCGGCCACCGGCTCCGCGCTGGCCGACCTCGTGCAGCAGCGCCGGCGCGCCGCCAACGCCCGCTACGAATCCGGCTTCCTGCTGCTGGGCGGGCCGCAGGCCGCCTACGGCAGCCGGCTCGCGCTGATCGAAGGCGCCCAGAAGACGCTCGACCTCCAGTACTACGCCATTCACGCCGATGCCAGCACAGGCCGCCTCGTCAGGGGCCTGCGCGCCGCCGCCGAGCGCGGCGTGCGGGTGCGGGTGCTGCTCGACGACTTCCACACCACCGGCCGCGACGCACTGGTGCTAGGCCTGGCCTTCATTCCCAACATCGAGATGCGGCTCTTCAACCCGCTGGCCGGCTCGCGCGACTCCACCTTCAGCCGCCTGGTCAACTCGATCGACGACGCCTCGCGCATCCAGCAGCGCATGCACAACAAGCTGTTCCTGGCCGACAACGTGATGGGGGTGGCGGGCGGCCGCAACCTGGGCGACGCCTATTTCGGCAACGCGGCCAACGGCAACTTCGTCGATGTCGACGTGCTGGCAATCGGCCCGATCGTGCAGGACCTGTCGCGCAGCTTCGACAGCTACTGGAACAACGAGCGCGCCTACCCCGTGAAATCGCTGGTCACGCGCGAGGAATTGCAGTCGATGCGCGAGCGCGCGAAGAAGGCCGACCAGGAGCTGGTCGAACAGGCCACCCGCGACCGCGACGACCCGCCCAGCGCCGATGCGCCCCCCACCGCCGAGCAACGCGCCCGCGCCTGGGACCAGAAGGCGCTCGACCTGCGCACCGCCGATTTCGTCTGGGCGCCGGCCGTGATGCTGGCCGACAAGCCCGGCAAGATTCCCGCCGACTCCGGCCCGGACACCGCGAAGGCCCCCGGTCTCGTGGTCAGCCAGCCCGACGACAAACCCGCGGCCTCGCGCGGTGCGGCGTCGCTCGAGGCAGCCTCCGACCTGGCCGCCAACGGCGACACGGTGGTCGAGGGCCTGCTGCAGATGATCGGCCAGGCGCGCTCCAGCCTGCTCATCATCTCGCCCTACTTCGTACCCGGGAAAGACATGCTCAAGGCCTTCGGCGAGGCTCGCGCACGGGGAGTGAAGATCAGGGTGCTGACCAACTCCCTGGCCTCGAACGACGCCCCGGTGGCGCACGTGGGCTATGCGCGCCATCGCGAGGCGCTGCTCAAGATGGGCATCGAGCTTTATGAGCTGCGCAGCGAGCAGTCGAACTTCGGCAACGTGTTCGGCTCCTCGGGAAGCACCGGCAGCGGTGGCGTCACCGGGCAGTCGCGGGCGATGCTGCACTCGAAGGTGCTGGTGATGGACGGCCGGCTGCTGGTGGTCGGCTCGATGAACCTCGACCTGCGCTCCCAATTGCAGAACACCGAGATCGCCCTGCTGATCCGCAGCGACGAGCTCTCGCGCGCCGCATCGGCCCAGATAGAGCGCGGCATGCGCGAGCGCTCATGGCACGTCGAGCTGACGGACGGCTCGCTGGTGTGGCGCGCCCCCGAAGGCAGCGGCCTGAAGGACGCGACCACCGAGCCCGACACCAGCGCCAGCCTGCGGCTGATGCTCAAGCTGTTCGGCCCGCTCGCGCCCGACCAGCTGCTCTAGCCGCGACGCGGCGCTCAGTGCTTGTGCTGGTGCGCCGACGAACCGGCAGCATCGGCACCTTCGGGCGCGCCCACGGGCAGCGTCACGTCCAGCGCGGTCTTCACGCCCTTGGCGTCCTCGAACTTCAGCGTCATCGGCACGGTCGCGCCCTTGGCCAGCGCACCCTTGAGGTCCATCATCATCACGTGATAGCCGCCGGGCTTGAGCTCGACGGTCTGGCCCGCGGGGAGGTCGAGGCCGCCGGGCAGCTCGCGCATCTTCATGACGTCGCCTTCCATCTTCATCTCGTGCACTTCGGCGGTGCCGGCCGCTGGCGTGGAGATGCTCACCAGCTTCGTGCCGGTGGGCGCGGTGAGCTTCATGAAGGCGCCGGTGCCGCTCTGGCCCGGCACCGACTGGCGCACCCAGCCGTCGCGCACGTCGACAGTGGCCACGCCCTGCGCCACCACCACGAGCCTGGCGGCCGGGCTCTTCAGGCCGGCGGTCGAGTTGCCCGATGCCGGCACCTCGGCCCAGTCGGCCACGCCGGTGTCGCAGGTCTGCAGCACCTTGAACCACAGCGTGCCCGGCGTGGCCGGCACCTTGCCGCGCAGGACGAATTCGGAGCGCTCGCTGCCGGGCAAGGCGTTGCCGGGGGTCTCGGCGGTCCAGCGCACTTCGCCGTCGCCGCTTTTCGTCACGTCGAGCTTCCAGCCCTTGCGCGCCTGGGCGTCGCTCAGCACGAAGCCCTTGGGCAGGCGCACGGCCAGCCCGGTGGTGGCCTTGGCGCCTTCGCAGGCGTGGCCGACGCGGAAGGCGGCGTTGTAGTCGCTGCCGACGGTGGCGCCGCCGGGCGGCAGCGTCACGTGCGCCAGCGCGGCGGTGGTGCCGGCCAGCATGGCGCAGGCGGCGAGGGTTCGCAGGGTGATGGCGGCCATCGGTTTCGTCATGTCGCGGATCCTTTGGGGTTGGAACGGGAAAGTCAAAGGTCGAACTTGCGTTCGGCCACACAGGTGGGTTGCGGGGTTGCGCCGAGCAGCAACGGCAGGGCGCGGGATTGCTTTTTTCAAGAGGAGCCTTCTCCATCGAACTTCAAACCGGACAAGCCGCGTGCGCACGCCGGGCGCGCGAATGCAGCTATCGTTTCGAGAGCGTCAGGAGAAAGTCGGGGGGCCGCGCGCCGGCAGGGGCGCGGCGGTGGCCGCGGCCAGTCGCGCGGCGGGAATCGACTGGACCACGCGGCCCAGCGGAAGGGGAAGATCGAAAGCCGGCGCCACCATGGCCGGCGGCGGGGCGCCGGTCAGCACGCACAGCGGGCAGTCCATGTGCGAGGCGCCCATTTCGCGCGCGCCGTCGTCGGTGTGGACCACCACCTTGACGGGGCCGGCACCGGAACACACCAGTTCCATCGACTGCGGATGCACCAGCGGAGACGCCACCGCCACACCCAGCGAGAGCACGAACCACAGCAGCACCCAGCGGCCGATGAGGCCGAGGAAGCGGGTGGGAAGGCGCAGCGCGTGCATGGCGGTCGCGATTATCGGCTCACTTTGCCCTTGGCGGCCGGGGCCTTGGCGGGCGCCTTGCCGGCTGCCTTGGCCGGCGCTTTCGCGCCCTTGGCGGCGGGCGCGGCCTTGGCAGCTGCCGCAGGCCTGCCGCCCTTGGCCGCGGCAGCCGGTGCGCCCTTCTGGCCCTTCTGCACGCGCTGGCCCTTCACGGCCTTGCCACCGCGCGCCCTCGGCGCAGGCGACGGGGCCGCGAGCGCGGGCATCGGCACCGCCGTCTGCTCCTGCGCGCTGGTCAGCACCGGCGTCACGGTGAAGCCGCGCGACGCCATCAGCGCGGGCAGCCCCTGCGGCCCGATCATGTGCAGCGCGCCCACTGCCGCGAACACGCCCTTGCCGCTCGCGTGCAGCCGCTCGATGCCGTCGGCCAGGCCGGGGTTGCGGTCGTCGAGCAGGCGCTTGAGCAGCCGCTGCTCGGCGGGCGTGTTGAGGCAGTCGCACCAGTCGGCATAGCGCGCGAGCCGGGCCGCGTCGCTGCGGGCCCAGACGTCGGCCAGTTCCTTGAGCTGGCCGCGCAGCTTGCCCGACTCCAGTTCGTCGAGCGCGGCGTCGATCTGCTGGCCTTCTTCGTCTTCCGACTCGCCGGTCAGCACGCGCAGCTGGTCGGCCGCGTTCTCGAGGGCGACGATCGGCTTGCTGCTGTTGCGGGCGGACACGGCCAGCGTCTCGTCCACGCCGAATTCGGGGTACAGCCCGTCGGCGCGGCCCGCCAGGCCGGCCAGCGCCGTGACCTGCAGGATGGGCTGCAGCTTCGAGGTGGTGCCGGGCGGCACGCAGGCCTCGGCGTTCTGGCGCTCGAGCCGGCGGGCACGCTCGCCGCTGAGTACCCGGGCCACCAGCGCCGGGTCAGCCGGCTGGGCCATGGTGCGGGCGGTGGCCTCGTCGCGCGAGTCGAGCTCCAGCGCGAGCAGGTCGCTCTGCGTCAGCGCCTTCTGGATGGTCGGCCCGGGCCGCACCCAGTCGCCGCGTCCCACGTGCAGGGTGCCGTAGAGCCATGAAGTGCGGCCGTCGCGCTCGATGCGCCACAGCATGCCGCGGTCGACGCCGTTGCGCAGGCCGACGCCCGGCTTCTCGAGGCTGGCGATGGCCGAGGGCGGGCAGGCCGCATGGGCGGCGCCGAATGTAAAGACGCAGCACACGCCCGCCAGGATCTGGCGCGGTGTCCGCTGCACGAGGCGCGAGGGCGCCGAGAAATCGACGGCGCGCATCCGCGCCGAAATATAGATGCCGCGCATCCGCGCGGCGAGGATCCGGAGTATCCGCAAGGCTTGCTCCACGATGAAAGAAAGTCCGGCATTCTCACAGCACCGTTGCCCATAATCCGAAACCATGCAAAGCATCTTCCACCTTGCCTTCCACGTTCGCGACCTCGACGGTGCCCGCCGCTTCTATGGCGATGTCCTCGGTTGCGCCGAAGGCCGCAGCACCGACACCTGGGTCGACTTCGACTTCTTCGGCCACCAGATTTCCCTGCACCTCGGCGAGCCCTTTGCCACCACCCGCACCGGCCGCGTGGGCGACGTGATGGTGCCGATGCCGCACTTCGGCCTCGCGCTCGCCCTGCCCGACTGGCAGGCGCTGGCCGGCCGCCTCGAGGCCGCCGGCACCGACTTCGTGCTCAAGCCCCAGGTGCGCTTCGAAGGCCAGCCGGGCGAGCAATGGACGATGTTCTTCTGCGACCCGTTCGGCAATCCGATCGAGGTCAAGGGCTTCCGTTCACTAGACACTCTTTACGACAAGTGACAAGTCCGCGCCTGCGCCTGAGGCAGCTCGGGTCCGGGCTTGCCGTCCTCGTGCCGCTGCTCGCGGCCTCGGCGGCCCATGCCCAGCAGGACTGCGAGCTCAACGGTCGCAGCGTGAACCCGGCCAACGGCGCCACCACCGCCGGCCAGACGGGCATCCTGCGCTGCAAGGCCCGCGAGACGGGCGAGCTGCAGCGCGAGGAGCAGGTGCAGAACGGCGTCTTCATGGGCCTCGTACGCATCTACGAGAAAGGCAAGCTCGCCAAGGAGCACACCCTCAATGCCAAGGGCAACCTGCAGGGCCGCGCCCGCGAGTTCTCGCCCAGCGGCAAGGTACTGCGCGAGGCCACCTACGACGACGGCCAGGAGCGCGGGCTGGCGCGCAGCTACTACCCCGACGGCAAGCTGCGCCGCGTCATCTTCTATCCGGACACCGGCAGCGGCAGCTCGGTCGAGTTCACCGAACGCGGCCAGCTCTCGGCATTGCGCTGCGCCGACGCGCCCACGCTGGCGCCGGTGGTCGACGACGCCAAGCTCTGCGGCTTCAGCGGCGGCCCGTCGCAGGTCGACCTGTTCGATGCGCGCGGCAACCTGCGCTCGCGGCTGTCTTACCTGTCGGGCAAGCGGGTGCGTTCGCAGAGCTTCTACGACAACGGCAAGACCGCGTCGCTCGACGAGACCATGGGCAACCAGCGCACCGAGCAGGCTTACTCATCAGAAGGCGTCAAGCGCCGCGAGACGGTGTACCTGCTGGTGGAGCGCGCCTCGATCCGCCAGCGCGAGCAGGCTTTCTCCGAAAAAGGCACGCTGGTGCGCGACCAGCGCTGGAACAGCGCGGGCGAGCCCATCGGCGACGACAGCTACTACCTGAACGGCCAGCCGAGCAGCAAGTCGGCCTACAGCGGCAACGGCAATGGCCGCGTGGTCGACATTACCGAGTTCTACGACAGCGGCCAGCGCGCCGCGCAGGGCCGCTACCAGCTCGTCGGCCGAAGCCGGCAGGTGCCGATCGGCACGCACCAGCGCTTCAACGAAAAAGGCACGCTCATTGCCGAATCGAGCTTCGATGCCAAGGGCCGCGTGACGCGCGAACGCGCCTGGGACGAAAACGGCGAGCTGCAGCGAGACGACGAAGTCTTCGAGGACGGCTCGCGCAAGGCATACACAAAGTAACGCCCCCCAGAGGCCCCAGGCTCCGCGCACTTCGTGTCGCTGCGCCACCCCCCTACCGGGGGCAACACCTGCGGCCCGGCGAAGCCGGTTCCGCGGTGTTACGCGAGAAAAAATGCCCTCGGCGAGTTCAGTCGAGCTTGATTCCAGCCTGCTTGATGATCGGGCCCCAGCGCTTCGATTCCGCGCGCGACAGCGCCGCGAACTGCGCCGGCGTGCCGGGCATCGCTTCCATGCCGAAGTCCTCGAAGCGCTTCTGCACCGCCGGCGTGCCGAAGGCCTTGTTCAGGTCGCCGTTGAGCTTGTTCACCACCGCGGGCGGCAGGCCCGCCGGGCCGAGGATGCCCTGGAACGCGAACACCTCGGTGTTGGGCACGCCCACTTCGGCCAGCGTCGGCACGTTGGGCAGCAGCTTGCTGCGCGCGCCCGAGCCGATGGCCAGCACCCGCACCTTGTTGCTCTGCATGATCGACAGGCCCGAGGCCAGGTCGAGGAACATGCAAGGCACCTGCCCGCCCATCACGTCGGCCATGGCCGGCGCGGCGCCGCGGTAGGGAATGTGGGTGATAAAGGTGCCGGTGCGCACCTTGAACATTTCCATGGCCAGGTGGTGCGGCGAGCCGTTGCCGGGCGAAGCGTAGTTGACCTTGCCGGGGTTGGCCTTCACGTAGGCCAGGAACTCCTTGAAGTTCTTGGCCGGGAAGTCCGGGTGCACCACCAGCGCGAGCGGGAACTTGCCGATGGCGCCGATGTAGGTGAAGTCTTTTTCGGGGTTGAACGGCAGCTTGCTGAACAGGTGCTCGTTGAAGGCCAGCACCGCGTTGTCGGCCGACAGGATGGTGTAGCCGTCGGGCTTGCTCTTGGCGACCAGGTCGGCGCCGATGTTGGTCGAGGCGCCGGGGCGGTTGTCGACCACGATCTGCTGGCCCAGCGTCTGGCGCATGGATTCGGCCAGCACGCGTGCGATCACGTCGGTGCCGCCGCCCGCCGGATAGGGCACGACCCACTTGATGAGCTGTGCGGGATATTCCTGCGCGCGGGCGAAGGGCGATGCGGCCATCGCGGCGCCGGAGGCGAGCGTGGCGAGAAGGGTGCGGCGATCCATGGATCAGTCTCCAGTCGTTTGTAAATCAGGAAGCGGACAGCGATGGTACGGGCAGCGCGTGCAATGCATCGGACAACGCCTCGCGGCAGCGCGCCTCGTCGCCGACCTGCTCGAACAGCAGCAGCGCCAGCCGCGCCAGGAACAGCGATTCGCGCTCGGCGCCCGCTTCGCTGATGGCGCGCGCGCACTCGGCGTAGAGGCGGTCGCGGGCATCGGGGGGAAGAGCAGGGTTGGTCATGCTGAAAGGGTCTCCAGGGCAGCGGCGGCACGTGCCAGCGCGGGTTGCAGGGCGCCGGGCGGCAGCCGCCGCCAGCGCGCGGCCACATGGCCGTCGGGGCGCAGCAGGTAGACCGCGCCGTCTTGCGCACCGAGCGCCTCGAACACGTCGGCCGAGGCATGCCCGTCGACACCGGCGATGCCTGGGCTTGCGATGGTGCGCACGACGAAGGGCAGCGCCCCCTGCTGCGCGCGCACGACGTCGGCGGCCGGCAGCGCGGCCACGTCGGGGCGCAGCACCAGCAGGGTGAAGGTGGGCGCGATCCAGTCGGTGAGGTGGCCGCGCTCGAGCTGCTGCTCCGGCACCGCCTCGCCCGGCAGCGGGCCCGCCGCCAGTTCGTCGCCCGAGCTCGACAGCGGCGAAGCGGCATAGCGCACGGCCTGCGTCTGGCGCGGGTTGATCAGCTGCGCGATGCCCCGGTGCGCCTCGGACAGCGACAGCGCCGCCTCGCGCAGCAGGTCGAAGCCGCGCGACGGCGGCGACATGAACTCGGTGCTGCGCATCGCGTTCTCGGCGTTCACGTGGAAGGCCTCGATGCGCTCCTGCGAATAGCTGTCGAGCAGCGGCGCGCCGGACAGCCCCTTGGCCACGAAGGCCAGTTTCCATGCCAGGTTGTCGGCATCGTCGAAGCCCGAGTTGAGCCCGCGCACGCCGAAGATCGGCATCGCATGCGCCGCGTTGCCCGCGAAGACGACGCGGCCGTGGCGGTAGCTGTCGAGCGTCATCGCGCCGGCGCGGTAGACCGAGGTCCACACCGTCTTCCACGGCAGGTGGCCTTCGCCGATGGCGTCGAGGTGGCGCTGCACGAACTCGGCCACCGCCGCCGGCTGCAGCGCTTCTTCGGTGCTCTGGCCGGGGCGCAACTGGTAGTCGATGCGCCAGATGTCGTCGGGCTGGCGGTGCATCAGCACGGTCGAGCCGGGGTTCCACGGCGGGTCGAACCAGGCGCGGCGCTCGGTGGGATGGCCGCTGTGCAGCTCGATGTCGATGATGACGTAGCGGCCCTCGTAGCCGGTGCCTTCCAGCGCGAGCCCCATCGCCTTGCGCACGAAGCTCTGGCCGCCGTCGCAGGCCGCGAGCCACTGGCCGTGCAGCCGGTAGCTGCCCTCGGCATTGCGCACGTCGAGCGTCACGCCCTCGCCGTCCTGCGCGAGGCCGGTGAGCTCGGTGCCCCAGCGGATGTCGATGAGCCCCGGCGTCGCCTCGTTGCGGCGGAAGATTTCTTCCAGCAGATAGTGCTCTGCGTAGTACTGCTCGAGGTTGATCATCGGCGGCAG
Source organism: Variovorax sp. MPBD4-3 (assembly GCF_058809745.1). NCBI lineage: Bacteria > Pseudomonadati > Pseudomonadota > Betaproteobacteria > Burkholderiales > Comamonadaceae > Variovorax > Variovorax sp. MPBD4-3. The sequence goes on along the minus strand of NZ_JBXASW010000060.1, from coordinate 25,211 downwards.
CTTCTGCCGCGCGTCGTGCGGCATCTCGAAGCGGAACACCTCGGCCGTCTTGTAGAAGCTGCGCCCGCCGGTCCACGGCAGGCCCTTGGCCATGAAGTCGGGCAGCACGCCGAGCCGCTCCATGATCTCCAGGCTGCGGCGCGAGATGCAGGCCGCGCGGCTGCCGACGCACACGGTGTCGTCGGCTTCCAGGATCACGCAGCGCACGCCGTGGTTCGCGAGCCCCAGCGCGAGCGCCATGCCCACCGGCCCGCCGCCGGCGATCACCACCGGGTGGCGGCCGGGCTCCACGCCGTCCTGCTCGAGCGGCGGCGTCCACGGCTTGTAGCGCGTGTAGTGAAAGGCGCCGACGGAGGGCGGGAGTTCGGTGGCGCTGGCCGGTGGCGGCACGGGGCCGCCGGCGGCATCGCCCGGAGCGGCTGCGGGAGAGTTCGTCATGCGACGGGATTGTCCCGATGCGCGCGGGCTGCCGATGTCATAACTTCGTACGAGGTAGTTACCCCAACCTCCCGAGCATTCCGGACCTTTTCCATCCCCCATGAGACGCTGGCGCATCCACCCCACCGACACCGCGCTGGCCGCCGCCGTGGTCAGCGACGTGCTCGGCGGCGTGGGCACGGCGCACCTGGCCACCAGCTACCTGAAGGCGATGCAGCGCGTGATGCCCGTCACCTTCTGCACCGTGTTCGCGGTCAGCGCGGCGGGGCGCATCGAGGCGGTGTCGGCCGCGAGCAGCTACGGCAGCACGGCCGAGCGCACGTCGGAACGCTACGTGGCCCAGCGCTTCGACCTGCTCGATCCGAACATGGCGTGGCTCGCCGCGCGCAAGCTGCCGCAGCGCGCGCAGCTCTGGCTGGGCCACCAGCGCGCCGACGAAGTGGCCGACCCGGCCTACCGCGCGGCCTGCTACGGCGACGTGGGCATCCGCGAGCGGGCCTCGGTGCTGTTGCTGCTGCCCACCGGCCAGCGCGTGGCGGTGAGCTTCTACCGGAGCCTGGCGCAGCCCGAGTTCGATGCGGAGGCTTTCCATCGCATCGAAGCGCATGCCGCGCTGCTGGCCGACGCGACCGCGGCGCACGGACGCAGCGCAATGGCGGTGCGCGAAGCCGTGGAGCCCGCGCTGGCCTCGCGGCTGCTGACATTGAGCCTGCGCGAGCGCGAAGTCATCGGCCACCTGATGGCGGGCAAGACCGCGAAAGAGGCGGCACGGGAAATCGGCGTGGAGCTGACGACCGTGCGCACCCACCAGTACCGGGCGTTCCGGCGGCTGGGAATACGGTCGCAGAAGGAGCTGCTGCGCGGCGCGGGGCCGCAGGGGCCGCACTGAGGCGGCGAGCCCGGGTCAGTCTTCGGAGGCCGCTTCTTCCGGCGCCTCGTCCTGCTGCGCGCCGGCGGCCGGCTTCACCAGCGACACCGGCGCCTCCTTAGGACGCCCGGCGGTCGACACGACCTCCTGGTCGATCGCGCCGAACAGCGAGCGGCCGTCCAGCCCCTTCATCTCGATGCGGATGGTGTCGCCGAACTTCATGAACTCGGTGACGGGGGCGCCGCCCTGAATGGTCTCGATGCAGCGCTTCTCGGCGATGCACGAATAGCCCTTGGGCCAGTCCATCTGGCCGTCCTTCTTCTCGACGCCCTTGTTGCTCACGGTGCCGCTGCCGACGATGCTGCCGGCGCGCACGTTGCGCGTCTTGGCGATGTGGGCGATGAGCTGGCCGAAGTGGAAGGTCATCTCCGGGCCGGCGTCGCACATGCCGACCTTGCGGCCGTTCCAGCTGCTTTGCAGCGTCAGGTGCACGCGGCCGTGCTGCCAGGCTTCGCCGAGCTCGTCGAGCGTCACGGCCACGGGGCTGAAGGCGGTGGCGGGCTTGCTCTGGAAGAAGCCGAATCCCTTGGCCAGCTCGGCCGGAATGAGGTTGCGCAGGCTCACGTCGTTGGCCAGCATCACCAGGCGGATGCCGTCCAGCGCCTGGTCGGGCGTGGTGCCCATCTTCACGTCGCCGGTGATGACGGCGATCTCCGCCTCGAAGTCGATGCCCATGGCCTCGCTGGGCACCACGATGTCGTCGACCGGCCCGAGGAAGTCGTCGCTGCCGCCCTGGTACATCAGCGGGTCGGTGTAGAAGCTCTCGGGCACTTCGGCGTTGCGCGCCTTGCGCACCAGCTCGACGTGGTTCAGGTAGGCCGAACCGTCGGCCCACTGGTAGGCGCGCGGCAGCGGGGCCATGCACATCGAGGGATCGAACGGAAAGGCATGGCGGGCGCGGCCGTGGTTGAGCGAGTCGTACAGGTCCTGCAGCTGCGGGCTCATGAAGCCCCAGTCGTCCAGCACCTGCTGCAGCCGGTTCGCGATGCCGGTGGCGTAGTGGGCGAGCGTGAGGTCGCGGGAAACGACGACGAGCTGGCCGTCGCGCGAGCCGTCCTTCAGGGTGGCGAGTTTCATGATGCGGTAGGTGTGTGAGGGCGGCTGCCGCTCCCACTTAAACTGGTTGGACGGGCGGCAGTGTACCGAGGTGGTCTCGGTGAACCTCCGCGCCGGCGCCCCACTCCACACTCTGATGCCGACGCTCGTCGCCCCCCCTCCGCTGTCCGCCGGCCTGCCCGGGCGCCCGTCATGGCGGGTGCTGGCTGCCCTGACGCTGCTGGTGGCGGTGATCCACCTGCTGGTGCTCGGGCTGGCGCCGACGGCCATCGGGCCGGAGCCCTCGCCGCTGGCCAACAAGTTCATCACGCGCACGATCGTGATCGCGCCCCCCGCTTCCGAAAAGCCGGCCGCACCAGCCGCCGCAGCGCCGCCGGAAGCCCGGCCGCCGGCCCAGGTGAAGCCGCGCCGGCCCCGCGCGCCGTCGGTGCCGAAGCCCGAGCCGGCACCGGCGCCCGTGCCCCAGGCCGACAACGCGGCGCCCAAGGAACCGGAAACGCCCGACCTGACGGCGCAGCCCGCTACGGATTCAGGAGCAACGCCGACCGAAGCCCCGGCCGCCGCCGCGGGGAGCGGCGCAGGCACCGGCGACGGCGCGGCGGGCGCGTCCGCCGGCGCTGCGAATCCCGCGTCCGGCAACATCGTCGGTACCCAGTCGCTGCGCATTCCGGGCTCGGTGACGCTCGACTTCACGGCCACCGGGCAAGACGGCTCGTCTCCCATGCAGGGCGTGTTCGGCGAGCTGACCTGGCTGCAGGACGGCAGCCGCTACGACGCCCGGCTGACGCTGAAGGTGCTGTTCAGCACCATCCGCAGCCAGCACAGCACCGGCCGCATCGGCCCGTCGGGCATCGAGCCCGACCGTTACTCGGAGAGCCGCAAGTCCGAGGTGGCGTCGCATTTCGTGCGCGACCAGGGGCAGGTGGTGTTCAGCAACAACGCGCCCTCCGTGCCGCTGCTGGCCGGCGCGCAGGACCGGCTGAGCATCATGATGCAGCTCGGAGGCCTGCTGGCGGGCGACCCCGGCCGCTACCCGGCGGGCAGCCAGATCTCGGTGCAGACCGTGGGTCCGCGCGACGCGGGCGTCTGGGTCTTCGTGGTCGGCGACGAGGAGCAGCTGAGCCTGCCGGCCGGCGAATACCGGGCGCGCAAGCTCACCCGCAGCCCGCGCCAGCAGTTCGACAGCAAGCTGGAGCTCTGGCTGGCGCCGGACTACGGTTATCTGCCCGTGCGGATCAAGCAAACCGAGCCCAACGGCAACTTCGCCGACGCGCAGTTGCGCAAATCCCTACCCACGAGCCCCACAAATTGAGGCAAAACGCACATATCGACGTTGAAAGTAAACAAAAGACAACAGGTCTTGAAACTGGCGCGTTGATTGCTAAGTACTCTCCATGAATGCCATCGACATCCTTACGGGGCCCGCCATGAACATGCTTTATGACTCGGAGTCTTTCGTCGTCGTCCACGTGCAACCCACCGAAGGCGACGAACCCGCGCAGCCGAACATGCCGGTCCTCGAACGCCACGGCTTCGAAATCGTGGACAAGCGTTCAGGCAAGGAGGTCTACCTCGACGGCTCATGGGCCGAGCTTTTCCAGCAGCAGATCGCCGCCTGGCAGCTCAACACCCCCACCCAGGAAGAAGTCGAAGACACGCTGGAAGGCTATGCCGAGCTGGCCCACACGCCGGTGCTCGTGCACTGATTCGCTCCTGTCCCCAGCAAAAAGCGCCTCTCAGGGCGCTTTTTTCATGGGCAGCCGCTCTTCAGCGGTAGATCCACCGGTACATCGGCCCCACCAGCAGCAGCACCGCCACCAGCCGGCACACCTGGAACGCCGTGACCACCGGCACGCCCAGCTGCAGCACCTTGGCCGTGATCGACATCTCTGCGATGCCGCCCGGCGAGGTGCCCAGAATCATGGTGGCCGGGTGCAGCCCGGTCGCCCATGCCAGCAGCCAGGCCACCGCGCCGCATAGCGCCAGCATGCCGAAGGTGCCGAGCGCCACCGAGCCTAGCCAGCGCGGCGCCGTGTGCAGGAACTCCCTGCTGAAGCGCACGCCCAGGCTCACCGCGATCACCAGCTGCGCCGTGTTCGACATCCACGCCGGCACCGCCGACAGCGAATGACCGGCCACGGTGAAGCCCATCGCCACCAGCAGCGGCCCCATGAACCACGGGTTGGTGCGCTTCAGCGCGCGCATCGCGAGTGCGCCGATGCCGGTCGCCACCGCAAGCAGCGCGAGCCCGCCCGGGTTCACCTCGCGCGCGCCGGGCGGACTGATCTCCAGCCCGTGCAGCCCGCTCCACTGCATCGCGAACGGAATGGTGACCGTCACCACCACCAGCCGCAGGCTGTGCGCCGCCGCCACGAGATCGGTGCGCGCGCCGGCCGACTCGGCCATCAGCGTCATCTCGGAGGCGCCGCCGATGGCGCCCGCGAAGTAAGCCGTGGCTCTCATGGATTTCGCCGGCACATGCGGCATGCGCGCCGCATGCACCCCGTGCAGCCAGCGCCCGAAGCCCCAGCCCAGCAGCAGCGCCCAGCCGATCGCCAGCGCGATCGCCCACCACACGCCGGCCACCAGCGACACCACGTGCGGCGTGAAGTACAGCCCCAGCGCGGTGCCGATGGTCCACTGGCCCGCGTTGCGCAGCGGCGTGTGGCTGGCGGTCGGCAGGCCGGCGATGGAAGCCAGCGACACCGCGATCAGCGGGCCGATCATCCAGGGCAGCGGCGTGTGCAGCGCCAGGCAGACACCCGCGGCGGCGAGCGCCAGCAGCAGCGTGGTGGTCACGCGGACGATGAAAGGGAGAGGCACGGACGGACAGGAAGTAGCGGGATTGGACGGCAGGGCGCGCATGCGCCGAAGGCCTAGTATGGCGCGATGGCTTTTTCACGATTCTCGCCAGCGCGGGCTCCCCGCCTTCCCTTTCTCCTCGTCGCCACGCTGGTTGCGGCCGCCCTCGCCGGCTGCTCGGCGCTGTCGTCCGACGCGCCCGACGCCCCCGTCGCACGCCGCGTCGCCGCGCTGCTGCCGGTCGACGCCCTGCTGCTCGGCGAGCAGCACGACGCGCCCGAGCACCACGTCATCGAGCGCGAAACCGTCGAGGCGCTGGTCGCGCGCGGCCAGCTCGCCGCGCTGGCGCTCGAGATGGCGGAAGAAGGCCGCGGCACCGCCCACGTGGCACCCACCGCCACCGAAGCCCAGGTGCGGGCCGCGCTCGACTGGAGCGACAAGGCCTGGCCCTGGGCCAGCTACGGCCCGGCCGTGATGGCCGCCGTGCGCGCGGGTGTGCCCGTGGTCGGCGCCAACCTGCCGCGCGCCCGCATGAAAGACGCGATGGCCGATGTCTCGCTCGACGCGCAGCTCGGCAACGATGCCTACGTCGCGCAGCAGGATGCGGTGCGCGAGGGCCACTGCAAGCTCTTGCCCGAGTCGCAGATCATTCCCATGACCCGCATCCAGGTGGGCCGCGACCGCGCGATGGCGCAGGCCATCGTCAAGGCGCGGCAGCCCGGCAAGACGGTACTGCTGATCGCCGGCTCCGGCCATGTGGTGCGCACCCTCGGCGTGCCGCAGCACCTGCCGAACGACGTCAGGATCGCCACGGTGCGCATGCTGGCCGCGCCCACGCTGGCGAACGTGGTGCCCGGCGAATACGACCGCATCTGGCAGACGCCGGCGCTGCCCCCGCAGGACTACTGCGCCGAGCTGCGCCGGCCTGCCAAGCCGAGCCCGCAGTAAGCGAAAAAAAAGCCGCGGGCCTCGAAAGGTCCGCGGCTTTTGCAGCATGACGGCGGCGCGCGATTTCAGCGCGCGGTGATCGTCGACACCGACGAGTTGCCAGTCGCCGATGCGGTGATCTGGTTGCCCGTGGTGCGCAGCGTGCTGTTGCCCACCGCGCCCGTCACGCCGACCCCGAAGTTCACGCTCGTCACCGTGGCCGTCACCGCGCCGGTGTTGACCTGGTAGTTGGCGATGGCCGCGCTCGGCGTGCCGGTGTTCAGCGCCGTCTGCGTCACGCGGTTGGTCGCGCTGTTGCCGAAGGCCTGCGCCGCCAGCGCGTTGCCGGTGACCCCGACCGTGCCGTTCGACACGCCCGCGCCGGTGCCGTTGAGCGCCACCTGGTAGCTCGTGCCCGTGCTGGTGGCCGTGACCATGCCCGCGTTGTTCTGGCTGTTGAGGATCGCCGCGCTGGCGCCCACGTTGAGCGCCAGCGGCGAACCCACGAGGCTGGACGAGCCCGCCGTGGCCGCCACGCCGTAGCCGCTGCCGCCGCCGGATTCGAGCAGGTTGGTCGCCGAGTTGCCGCGCGCCAGAGCGGCCGTGGTGTTGCCGTCGAGCGAAACGCTGCTGCCGTTGAGCGGCGCCGCGCCCGCCAGGGTGGTGTTGGCCACGGTGCCGGCCGTCGCCGTCACGGTCGCCGTGCTGCCCTGCACGTTCGCGATGCCGGTGCTGGCCCCCTGCGCCCCGCTGCCCGCCACCGTGACGGTGTTGGCCGCGCGGTTGGCCGAGGCCTCGGCGAAGGTGCTGTTGCCGGAGATCGTGAGCGCGCCATTGGCCAGGCCTTGCGTACCGGGCACGATGTTGTCGTCGTTGTGGATCGAGGTGCTGGCGGTGCTGGAAACCGTCGAGGAAGCCGACTGGCGGTTAGACAGCACATGGTCGCCGCTGGCCACGAGGTTGTCGGCGCTGCCGGTCTCGCTCAGCGAGGCCGAGCCCGTCGCGCCCGGCGGCAAGGCGTTGACCGCGCTCACGCTCAGCGAGTTGGCCGCGTCGTTCATCACGCCCAGCGCCGTGTTGCTGTTGCCGGAGATGTGGATGGTCGAAGCGGAGGAAGCCACCGGCGCGAACAGTTCCAGCGTGGACGATGCCGTCACCGGCGCGGTGCCCGACTGCGTCGACTGCAGCGCCGAGCGCGCGCCCACGTTCGAACCTGCCAGCGCCACGCTGTTGAGCGCGGTGTTCGACACCGCCTTCGCGCTCTGGCTGTTGTTCGTCACGCCCAGCGTCGAGGTGCCGACGTTCGACAGCGGTGCGGTGTCGATGCCGACGACGCCCGTGGCGGTGGCCGACACGGCGCCCGCCCCCAGCTGCACGTTGGCCAGCGCCTGGTCGGCCGACACGGTCACCGACGATGCCGGGCCGGTCGTGGTCGCGGGCAGCGCCGCCAGGCCGCCGGCGATGGCGCCGCCGCTCTTCACGTCGATGCTGTTGGTGGCCGCGCTGCCGGTGGCGGCGGCGCTGGTGCTGTTGCCGTCCAGCGTGGCGCTGCTGCCGACCAGGGCGCTGTTGCCGGTCAGCGTGAGCTTCGTCGCGTTGTTGGCGCTGGCCGTCACGGCCGCGCTGCTGTCCTGCGCATTCAGCACCGCGACTTTGGCCGACTGCGACGCACCGCCCGCCAGCGAGGCTGCGTTGGTCGCGCGGTTGGCCGAGGCTTCCGAGTAGGTGCTGTTGCCCGATGCCGTGAAGCTGCTGCCGTTCAGGCCGGCGTTGGCGGGCACCAGGCGGTCTTCGTTGTAGATCGCGGTGTCGGCGGTGCTGGCGACGGAGGTTCCGGCCGACTGGCGGTTCACCAGCACCTGGTCGCCCAGCGCGATGGTGTTGCCGGGCAGCGCGCCTTGGGTGATGACCGCGGGAACCCCGATCCCGCCCGAGGTACCGCCCGCGACGGACACCTTGTTGCTCACGTCGTTGATCACGCCCAGCGCCGTGTTGCCGTTGTTCGAGAGCTTCACCGAAGAGCCGGACACCGAGGCAGGCGCAAACACCTGCTGGAAGGAGCGCGACTCCACCGCCGCCGTGCTGCCCTGCGCCGACAGCAGCGCCGAGCGGGCGGAGACATCGGTGGCCGCGAGCGCGATGGCGTTGCTGCCGGTGTTGGCCACGGCCCTCGCGCCCTGGGTGTTGCCCGACGCGCTCAGCGTGGAGCCACCGATCGCCGCGCCGGGCACGGTGTCCACGCCGAATGCGGCAGCCACCCTGGAGGAGATCGTCGGGCTCGTCACCAGCTGGATGTTCGAGACGGCATGGTCGCCGACCGCGCCCGCCGTACCCGCGAGGCTGCTCGCGCCGGCCAGCGGCAGTCCGTTGCCCACGGCAATGGTGTTGCCCTTCACGTCGATGCCGTTGGCCGCCGCGTTGCCGGTGGCCGAGCCGCCGGCGGTGTTGCCGTCAACCGTGACCTGCGAGCCCTGGATGCTCCCGCCCAGCACCACCTGCACGCCGTCCTTGTTGGTGAGGAACGCGCCCTCCTGCCCTGTCAGCGAGGCGACGGTCGCGCTGGTGAGCTGCAGGTTCTGCACCGCGGTGGTGGTCGAGACGCCCACCGCATTCACGCTCACGCCGTTGGCGGCGCTGTTGCTGGTTGCGCCGGCCAGCGTGGTGTTGCCGCTGGCATCCACCTTCGAGTTGTTGACCGCGCCCGCGACCGCGACCTGCACTTCGGGCCCGCCGCTGCGCTGCGCCGACACCGAGCCCTGGCCCGATTGCGCGCTCTGCACGCTGAAGGCCGCGGTGGTGGAGAGCGCGTTGCCCGCCAAGGTCGCGCCCGACAGCAAGAGGCCCGCCGTGTCGACGTTGTTGCCCGTCACCTTCACCGTGTTGGCAGTGGCGCGGCTGCCGTAGGCCAGCGCCTCGGCGGTGTTGCCTGTGCTGGACACGGAGCCGTTGGTGAGCGTGCCCGCCACGGTGGTGCGCGCCACGATGCCGCCGGCCGCGATGGCCGAGACTTTGGTGTTTGCCCCCGCCACCGCCTGCGTGTTGGTGACGTTCGCGATCGAGGCGTTCGAGCCGCTCACGTTGTTCAGCCCCAGCGCCACGCCGCTGGCCGCGTCGTTGCCGTAGGCGGCGCCGACGAAGGCGTTGCCGCTGTTCGAGACGCTGGCGGCCGACACGTTGCCGTTGACGGTCGCCGCGAAGGTGTTGGGCCCGGTGGCCGCGCTGTTGACCGTCGCCTGCACCGACTGGTCGTTCAGCACGCCGTAGGCCGCGCGCACCGTGGGCAGTGCCCCGGCGGCGTTGCTGAACGGCAGCCCGCTGGCCAGGTCGGCAGTGACCGTCGAGGCCGCCGCGCCCAGCAGGATCGGACCCGGTGCCGCAGCCAGGTTGCCTGCGCTCACGCCCAGCGTGTTCGTGGCCGAGTTGCCGTAGGCGATGGCGCGCTGCAGGTTGCCGGCGACCGCGGCCGAGCCGCCCGAGAGGTTGCCGTCGACCCCGATGCGCGCCTCCGGATCCGACAGCCCCGCGCCCACGCCAGAGCTTGCGTCGTTCATCTGCACGCTGGCAATGCCGGCGCCGGTGCCCACCGAATTGCCGGTGAGCGTCAGCGTGTTGGACGCGCCGCTGCCGAGCGCCACGGCCTCCTGCCGGTTGCCGCTGAGCGCCAGCGTGTTGTTCGCCACCGGCGCGCCGCCGCCGTTGGCGGTCAGGTGAATCTGCGAGCCGACGTTCAGCGCCGCGGCGCCGCCGTCGTTGTAATTGCCCTGCAGGTTGGTGAGGGTGGCCGCGCCGCTTGCCGACACGCGCCCGTCGGTGGCGGTGCCGCCCGAGAGCACCGCGTTGCCGTTGCCCAGCGCCACGGTAGCCGCCTGCAGCGCCAGGCTCTGCGTGACCTGGTTGCCCTGCGCGGTGGCGGCCGTGGTGTTGTCGGACACGGTCACCGTGCTGCCGGTGGTCTGGCCGTTGCCGGGCGACTCGCCGGTCTGCGCCGCGATGATCGATGGCATGACGAAGGCTGACACGCCCGCGGCGGAATTGGCCTGCTGGTTCGACACCGCGGCGGTGCCGGTGAACGACGCCGCGTTCTGGCCGCTGGCGATGGCGCTCGAGGCGGTGTTGCCCGTGGCGGCCGCCGTGATGCTGTTGTCCGCGAGCGTGAGCTGGCTGCTCTTGCTCGACTGCACGCCCGCGAGCACCCGCGCGCCCACGGTCTGGGCGAAGGTGGTCACGCCGATGTTGCCCTGGCTGTTGACGATGGCCAGGTCGCTGTTGACGTTGCTGGTCACGCCCACGCCGTTGTGCGTGCTGTTGTTGGCCGCCGTGGCGGCCGTGCCGGTGCCGGCGATGCTCACGTCGTCGATCAGGATGCGGTTGCCCGCCACGCCGGCGGTGGCGCCGAGCGCCTCGTTGCCGGTGGCCGCGCTGGAGATGGCATTGCCCTGCACCGACAGCGACCCCTGGAGCACGTTGGCGCCGCCAGCGGGCGCCCCGCTCACGATGCCCATGACCACCGATCCCGTGTTGGTCGCGCTGTGCGTGACCGCGAGGATGCCGTTGCCGTTGGCCTGAAGGTTCGCCACTACCGCCGAGCCCGCGAAGGACGGCGCGCCGCCCGACTGGATCTCGGCCGTGTTGCTGGCGCTGTTGGCCTTGAGCACCGCGGCGATCGAGTTGCGCTCGAGCGCGGCCGCGGTGGTGATGGTGTTGCCGGCGTTGGCCGTCAGCATCAGGTCGACCGTGTTGTTCAGCAGGACCGCGCCGGAGCCTGCGCCGGTGGCCGACTGCAGCGAGGTCACGACGATGTTGCCCTTGGCGTCGAACAATTGCGCGCCCGCCGGATAGGTCAGCACCGAGGTGCCGGCCTGCGCCGGCGCGCCCACCGGCGCCGCGCCCGAGACCACCGAACTGCCGCTGTTGAGCGTGGTGGTGGCCGAGATGGTGTTGTCGGCGTTGACCACGCTGCCGCTTTGCAGCGTGCTCGACTCGACCGCGAGCTTGCTGCCCGTGACGCTGCTGTTGATCACGCCGCTGTTGGTCGCCACGCCCAGCGTCGCCGCGTTGTTCACCGGCAGGCCGGGCGCGGGCTGGATGCCGTTGGCAAAGCTGTTGCCGGTGGCGGTCGCGCCGATCAGGTTGCCGCTGGTGCTCATCGCCACCGGATTGGGCGTGGACGGCGTGCCCGTGGAGGTGGTGCCCACGCTGGCGCCGGTGATCGCGGCGTTGACGTTGGCGGTGTTGTTGCTGCCCGCGTTCACCGACGGCGTACCGTTGGCGCTGCCGTTGTACGCGGCACCGACAGTGGTTTCTGCGGCCTGCGCACCGGAAGCGGCGGCTATCAGCGCCATCGCCACTGCGGTGCCGACGCTGCTGCGGCTGAACATGGGCGCGCGTGCGGCCCGGCTCTGGATCTTGCGTGCTTTCATGTCGTGACTCCTCGGATGTTGGAAGCGTTCTGGCTCGGCTGGAAAAAAACGGATGGGAGGGGCTGTGCGCGGCAAGGCGCGGTCGGTCGCTCTGGATGAAGTGGTCTTCAGTCGCCCTTCGTGGCGCCGTCGTCGGCGGAAGCGCGCGGCGCCGCGCTGCCGACCGCCACGCTGCCGATGCGCAGCTTGGCGATCTCCTGCAGTCCCGGGCCGTCGCGGTGGATCGATGTGTCGGCCGCATCGGGCCGCCAGGTGACGCTGATGGCGCCCGGCGCCACGCCGCGGTTGGCCAGCGCCGAAGTGACGGCGGCAATGCGCTGGTCGGTCAGTTCGTCGCGCTTGCGGGCGTCCCAGTTCTCGGTGTCGCGCGCCACCAGCACGATGTCGGTCGCGCCCTTCTTGGCCAGGCCCGCGATCTGGTCGATCAGCGCGAGCGAGCTGCCGCCGAGCGTGGTCGCGCCGAAGTCGAACGCCACCTGCGTGGCCGTGCCGGTGAGGCGGGCGCCGCCCGGGCCGCCCGCGTTGACGGCCACGCCGCCCTGCACCACCGGCGAAGCGACGGCCGCGCCGCCCACCGTGGCATCGCCCGGGTTGTCGACCTTGCGCAGATCGGCGGCGGGCGTGAGCGGGATGGCCTCGCCGCCGCCCGGGCGCATCGTCATGCAGGGCCGGTGGTCGACCTGCGTGACGGCCGCCATGAGCCGCACCACGCCTTCTTCGAGCGCGGCGCGCACGCCCATCTGCACCGGCTCCTGGCCCTTGGCGCCGATGTCCACGTCGTACAGCTTGCTGCCGAAGAAGCGGAACACGTTCAGGCCCACTTCGTAGCCGTTGAACTGCTTGGTGAGGCTCACCGTGCGCACCACCATCAGCGACTTGGTGTCGACGATGCGCAGGTCCACGCTCACCGACTGGCTGAAGGTGCGTGCCTTCACGCCCACCTGGTTCACCGCGAACTCGGCGCCGCCCGAGTTGATGTTGTAGTTGAGCTCGGTGATGCCGCCGACGATGAAGTAGTCGGACTTGTTGATGGTGCCGCCGAAGTACGGCATCCACGGCACGGTCTGCCCGCCGTTGGGTCCGCCGAGCTGGTGCGTGCGGCCGTCGCCGAGCTGGCGGCGGTCCGCGTACGCGAGCTCGCGCTCGGCGATCACCGGGTCGAAGCGCTCCGCGATGCTCACGGCGCCGCCGAGCTTGCCGAGCGCCGAATACACCATCAGCGCGCCGCCCTGCGTGATGGCATTGCCTTCGTTGATGCTGTACTTGCCGGTGTAGTCCTTCACGTCGCCCACGCCCACCACGATGGGCGGACGGCGCGTGGCCGCGATGTGGTCGGCATAGCAGGCGAGCACGGCCTCCATCGGCGTGACGTTGTCGCGCACGGCGGGGCCGAGCACCACGGGCGCCTCGTTGGGCGCAAAGCGCTGCTGCGGTGCAGAGACGCAACCGGCGAGCGCCACGGCCGCGATCGCGGCGAGTGCGAATGTTCTGGTGGTGTGCATGTCGCGTGCCCCGGTTTTCAATTGAGCACCCCGAACGCGCATGCCGAGCTGCCGCCCACGCTGGCGGTCTGCGCGCCGGCGTTGCCCTGTGCCGAGTTCAGCGCCTGGTTGGCCGCGCCCTGCACCTGCGTGCTGGTGCCGCCGACGACGGCCGAGCCCACCGCGCCGCTGTTGGCCTGCGAGGTGCCCACCGTCGCGCCGCCGAGCGTGCCCACGCCGGTGCGGCTGTCATTGCCCGAGGCACTCGAATTCGCTCCCGCGTTCGACGGCGAATTCGCGACCGTGCTGTTGTTGCCGTCGTTGCCGGTCGAGGTGGCCGAGACGTTGCAGTTGTATTGCCGGCCGATGGTCGTGTTGTAGACCGGAGCGGCGTAGTAGCCGCTCTTCTGCTTGCGGATCATGTCCTGCACCGCGGCCTGGTTGACCTTGTCGGCGCTCGACTGGAATTGCCACGCGGCGTTCTCGCCGACGTTGTTGGCCAGCGCCATGAAAGAAGACGCGCAGCCGCAGGCCGCGAACGCCAGTGCGATCAGCCTCGGGACCCGACGGCGGCGACAGCCGGCCTCGACGAGACCGGCATGGAAAAAGACGCGCTGCATGACTGCTCCTCTCTGGAATTCGCACGCCTTGAATCCGTCATTGGATTCGCGGTCGGCGTTCTGCGAGGAGGGATGCTAGGGACGGCAGGAAACAGCCGGTATCCCGAGAACCGGTAGAAGTGGCGGGAACAAACCCATGCCTTCGCCGGTGCTGCCGGCCACCGTTATCCGTGGGTTCTTCGTGTGCATCGCGGGTGTTGCCGCGAAGGAAGAGGACGGGTGGCCAGCGAGGAGGTCACGCCGCCGCGGTGCCGCGGCGGCGTGTGCGGGCAGACCTCAGGCGTGAGCCTTGATCGAATCTGCGAGCGTGTTCACGAGCGTGTCGATGTGCGACTTCTCCACGATGTACGGCGGCGCGATCACCAGCACGTCGCCGGCGGGGCGCACCAGCGCGCCCTTGTGGAAGCAGTCCAGGAAGATTTCATAGGCGCGCTTGCCCGGCGTGCCCGCGATGGGCGCCAGCTCCACCGCCGCGGCCAGGCCGAGGCTGCGGATGCTGATGACGTTCGGCAGGCCCTTGAATGTGCTGTGGAAGGCATCGCCCAGCACCTTGCCCATTTCGCCTGCGCGCGCGAACAGGTTCTCCTGCTTGAACAGGTCGAGCGTGGCGATGGCCGCGGCGCAGGCCACCGGGTGGCCCGAGTAGGTATAGCCGTGGAAGAACTCGACCACGTGCTCGGGCGCGTCGGTCTTCATCATCGCGTCGTAGAGCTTGTCGCGGCAGATCACGCCGCCCAGCGGAATGACGCCGTTGGTCACGCACTTGGCGAAGTTCAGCATGTCGGGCACCACGCCGAAATAGTCCGACGCGAAGTTGGTGCCCATGCGGCCGAAGCCGGTGATGACCTCGTCGAAGATCAGCAGGATGCCGTGCTTGTCGCAGATCTCGCGCAGGCGCTGGAGGTAGCCCTTGGGCGGCAGGTACCAGCCGGCCGAACCTGCCACGGGCTCCACGATGATCGCGGCCACGTTGCTCGGGTCGTGCAGCGGCAGGATGCGGGTCTCGAGCTCGACCAGCGGGTCTTCGGCCCACACCGGCTCCTCGTTGTGGATGTAGGCGTGGTTCACCGGATCATGGATGAAGCGCATGTGGTCCACGCGCGGCAGGAAGGCCGAGCCGAACACCTTGCGGTTGCCCGGGATGCCGCCCACCGACATGCCGCCGAAGCCCACGCCGTGGTAGCCCTTCTCGCGGCCGATGAACACGTTGCGGTGGCCTTCGCCGCGCGCGCGGTGGTAGGCCAGCGCCACCTTCATGGAGGTGTCGGCGGCTTCGGAGCCCGAGTTGCAGAACAGCACCTTGTTGAGGTCGCCGGGCGCCAGCGAGGCGATCATCTCGGCCGCCTTGAAGGCCCTGTCGTTGCTGACCTGGAAGGCGGTGGCGTAGTCGAGCGTGTCGAGCTGCTTCTTGATCGCCTCGTTGATCGGCTTCCTGTTGTGGCCCGCGCCCACGCACCACAGCGACGAGATGCCGTCGATCACCTTCTTGCCGTCGTGGGTGGTGAATTCCATGCCGTCGGCCGCCACGAAAACGCGCGGATCCTTGCGGAAATGACGGTTGGGGGTGAAGGGCAACCACTGGTTGTCCATGTTGAAGTCCTGGAAGGCCATGTCTCGCTCCTGCGGGTTATGGGGTCGGGGAAAATCGCGATTCTGGCACCCCTGCGACAATTCCACCCAGATGACGACCTCTACGCCTACCTCGCCCGCCTACATCCTGAACCTCTCCTGCCCCGACCGGACAGGCATCGTGCACGCCGTCTCGGGCTTTCTGCTCGAGCGTGGCGCCAACATCGAAGAGGCAGCCCAGTACAACGACCACGGCACCGGCCTGTTCTTCATGCGCGTGCGCTTCGCCTGCGGCGACCACAGCGAAGCCACGCTGCGCGAAGAGCTGAAGACCTTCGCCGCCGGCTTCGGCATGACGCTGCAGCTGCACGCCGCCGCCGAGCCGATGAAGACCGTGCTGCTGGTCAGCAAGGAAGGCCATTGCCTCAACGACCTGCTGTTCCGCTGGAAGAGCGGCCTGCTCGCCATCGACGTGCGCGCCATCATCTCGAACCACCGCGACTTCTACCAGCTGGCCGCCAGCTACAACGTGCCGTTCCACCACATCCCGGTGACGGCCGCCACCAAGGCCCAGGCCGAGGCGAAGCAGCTGGAAATCATCGAGTCCGAGGGCGCCGAGCTGGTGGTGCTGGCGCGCTACATGCAGATCCTGAGCAACGACCTGTGCCGCAGCCTGGCCGGCCGCGCGATCAACATCCACCATTCGTTCCTGCCCAGCTTCAAGGGCGCCAAGCCCTACTACCAGGCGCACGACCGCGGCGTGAAGCTGATCGGCGCCACCGCCCACTACGTGACGGCCGACCTGGACGAAGGCCCGATCATCGAGCAGGACGTGGCCCGCGCCGACCACACCGACACCGTGGAAGACCTGACGGCGCGCGGCCGCGACACCGAGAGCCAGGTGCTGGCCCGCGCGGTGAAGTGGCACAGCGAGCACCGGGTGCTGCTGAACGGCCACCGCACCGTCGTCTTCCGCTAGGTCAGTTCCTGTAGGGATTGTTCGGGCGGCGGTCGTAGCGGTTGGGCACCCCGTCGCCGTCGCGGTCCCAGCGGCCGGCGTTGTACACCCAGCGGCCGCCGTCCTGGCGCCATTCAGGCGCACGGTACGCATAGCCCGGACGGGCGCGCACCCAGTTGCCGCGCACCCACACATGGCGGCCGCCACGCCATTCATAGTGCCCCGGCGCCCAGACGAAACCGCGGCGCGGCGGCGGCACGCGCTCGAAGCGCGGCGGAGGCGGCGCCACCTGGACGGTGACCACGGGTTGCGCCTGCGCGGCGGTGGGAACGGTCAGAGCGCCCACGGACAGAAGCGAAGCCGTACCGATGGAAAGAGCCAATGCGATTTTTTTCATGAAGGACTCCTCATGAGTAGTTGGAAGAGCCTTCATGCTGCCGGGCTCATGTGAACCGCCTGTAAGCGGGACACGAAGTCTTATGTAGAGCTGTTTCGCGATTCTCCCGGGGCAATCGCGCACATTCACTCCCTCAGTTCCTTCAGGTCGACGGCCGAAGCCATCGCCGCATGCCCGGCCTTGTTCGGGTGCAGGTGGTCGCCGCTGTCGTACTTCGGGTTCAGCGCGAGCGGATCGGCGGGGTCGCGCAGGACGGCGTCGAAATCGATCACGCCGTCCACGTCCTGCCGGCCGCGGATCCAGGTGTTGACCGCGCCGCGCATGGCCTCGGTCGCCTGCGTCCAGTAGGGCGTGTTCCGGAACGGCGGCACGGTGCCGATCATCAGCTTCACGCCCTTGGCGCGCGCCTGCTTGATGAGCTGCTCGAGGCCTTCGGTGATGCGCTCGGCAGTGGGCGCCTCTGACGCGATGTGCGGGAACCCCGGCACGCCGGCGAAGGCTGCGCGGCCGATGTCGTTGGTGCCCATCAGCACGATCACGTGCGTCACGCCGCTTTGCGCCAGCACGTCCTTCGCGAAGCGCGACATGCCGCTGGGCCCCGAGCTGTCGAGCAGCAGCCGGTTGCCGCCGATGCCCATGTTGATCACCGACAGCCCGGCCGGCACCTGCGGGCTGTCGCGCAGCCGCGTGGCCAGCATGACGGGGTAGGAACCGCCGCTGGCGTCGTTGCCGCCCGCCGTGATGGAGTCGCCGAAGGCCACCACGATGCGCGCCGGCTGGCTCGTCATCACGTCGAGGCCGGTCACGATGTGATTGAGCGCCAGCGGCGCCGCGCCTTGCAGTTTGGCCGTCCCGGTGGCGTTGCCAGGGACGACCCAGCTCGTGCCCTGGCCGTTCTGGTGGATGGTCGCGAAGGGCGTCGGCTGGTCGAGGTAGGTGCTCACCGCCAGGGTCTGGCCGGCCTCGGCCTTCAGGTCGATGCCGTCGCTCCAGGCGTCCGCGCCCGGCGCGATGGTGAGGCTGCCGCGGCCGCCGAAGCGCAGCGGGCCCAGCGTGGCCGGAGACACCGCGTTCCCGCCCGTGACCAGCCCCACGCTCGCCGCGGCGATGCGCAGCGGCGCCTTGCCGAAGCGGTTGGAGAAGCGCACGCGCACGCGGCTTCCGTCCAGCGCGGGCTGCACCAGCTGGCGCAGCGTCTGGCCGCGAAACACGTGCTTGCCGGGCCCTGCCAGCGGTGCGGTGGTGGGGTTCGCCATGAGCTCGCTGAACTCCATGGGCGCCGCCGCCCAGCTGGCGACCCAATGGGCCTCGGCGGGCTGCCGGGGCGGCTGGCCGGCGGATGGCAATGCCCACACGCCGGCACCCACCGCGGCAAGGAGCCATGCGACCATCCAATGCGTTGCAGCGCCCGCGCAGAACCGGGCCCGCCAACGTGAAATCAATTCCATGCGCGCAAAGCCGCCCAGTTTACGGAGCCGCCTTTACCCCGGTCGTTACGAGGTCTAGCGCGCGGTTACCAGGTGTCCACGTAGGGCGAGACGGCCTCGTGGCGCCCCGCGGCCGAATCCAGCCCGCGCACCAGCCAGGTGCGCGTGTCCGCCGGATCGATCACCGCGTCGATCTCCAGGGTCTGCGCCATGTGGATCGCCTCGCCGTTGGCGTACTGCTGCGCCACGAGCTTCTTGAACAGTGCATCGCGCTCGTCGCCTTCCGGCACGGCGGCCAGTTCCTTGCGGAAACCCAGCCGCACGGCGCCTTCCAGCCCCATTGCGCCGAACTCGCCGGTCGGCCAGGCCACGGTGAAGACCGGCGCATCGAAGCCGCCCGCCGTCATCGCCTGCGCGCCCAGGCCGTAGCCCTTGCGCAGCACCACCGCGAAGAACGGCACGCGCAGATGCGAGGCCACCATGAACATGCGGCACACGTGCCGCACCTGCGCCTGCGCCTCGATTTCGGGGCCGACCATGAAGCCGGGCGTGTCGCACAACGAAACAATCGGAAGCCCGTGCGCATTGCACAGCTGCATGAAGCGCGCGGACTTGTCGGCCGCCTCGACGTCGATCGCGCCGCCCAGGTGATGCGGGTTGTTGGCCATCAGGCCCACCGGCCTGCCCTCGATGCGTGCCAGCGCGGTGACCACACCGGCGCCGAAACCCGCGCGCAGTTCGAGCAGCGAGCCGGTGTCGGCCACGCCGCGCATGGCGGCGCGCACGTCGTACACGCGCAGGCGGTTCTCGGGCACCACGTGGCGCAGCGTGCGCGGGTCGGCGCACTGCCAGTCGGAGGTCGGGCCCTGGAAGTACGAGAGATATTGCTTCGCCGCCGCCACGGCCGCCGCCTCGTCGTCCACCAGGATGTCGATCACGCCATTGCGCGACTGCACACTGCTCGGCCCGATCTGCTCGGGCGCGAAGGTGCCGAGACCGCCGCCTTCGATCATGGCGGGGCCGCTCATGCCGATGTTGCTGCCCCTGGTGGCGATGATCACGTCGGCGCAGCCCAGCAATGCCGCGTTGCCCGCGAAGCAGCGGCCATGCACGATGCCGACCACCGGCACCTTGCCCGACAGCGCCGCGAACTGGCTGAAGGTGTGGTTGTTCAGGCCGGCCACGATCGGCATGTCGGTGTCGCCCGGGCGCCCGCCGCCGCCTTCGGCGAACAGCACGACCGGCAGCTTCAGCTGGTGCGCCACCGCCAGCAGCCGGTCGGTCTTGTGGTGGTTGCGCATGCCCTGCGTGCCGGCCAGCACGGTGTAGTCGTAGGCCAGCACCGCGCAGCGCGATGCCTCGGCGCCGAACTGCTTCGCGTTGACGCTGCCCAGGCCGGTGACCATGCCGTCGGCCGGCGTGTTGGCGATCAGGTCTTCCAGCGTGCGGCGGCGCGTCTGCGCGGCGATGGCGAGCGCGCCGTACTCGATGAAGTTGCCGGGGTCGGACGCGGTGTCGCACAGGTCCGCGATGTTCTCGCGCGCGGTGCGGCCGCCCTGCGCATGGCGCTTGCCGACTGCGGCCTGGCGGTTGACGTCCAGCGTGGGCGCATGGCGGTCGATGACCTTCTGCAGGTCGGGGCGGATGGCATCGAGATCGTGCTCGGCGCGCGCCTCGGCTTCCACGGCCTGCGCATCGACGGCTTCGAGCTGCACCAGCGACTGGCCTTCGACGAGGTAGTCGCCTGGCGCGGCCAGCAACGCGACCACGCGGCCCGCCATGGGCGCGTGCAGCAGATGCTCCATCTTCATCGCTTCGAGCACGCCGAGCTGCGCGCCAGCCGGCAGCACGTCGCCCACGGCGACTTCGAACTGCACGAGGCGCGCGGGCATCGGCGCCTTCACCGTGAGTTCGTCCGAGCCGTCGTCCGCGATGGCGGCTTCGGCTGCAGGCGCGGCAGCGGTCTTCCTTGCCTTCTTCTCAAGCAACGCCGAAGCAGCAAGCAGGTCGCCCAGGTGCGCCTCGACGAAACGTGTGTGCACCGCCTGCGTCGCGAACTCGGGCCGCGCGGCAATGGCACGCAGCAGCGACAGGTTGGTGGCGATGCCTTCGATGTGGCATTCGTCCAGCGCGCGCAGCGAGCGCCGCAGCGCATCCGCGAATCGCGGCGATGGCGAATGCACGATCAGCTTCGCGAGCAGCGTGTCGTAGTGCGGCGAAGGCGCGAGCCCCGCATAGCCGTGCGTGTCGACGCGCACGCCCGGCCCCGCGGGCAGGTCGAAGCGAGCCAGCGTGCCGCCGGAAGGCCGCGCATTGCCCTGCGCATCGAGCGTCTCCGCATTGATGCGCCACTGCACCGAAAAACCGCGCTGCGCCGCCGTGCGATCGGCCTCCACGCCCAGTGCGCGGAGGGGCTCGCCCGCCGCCACCGAAATCTGCAGTTGCACGAGGTCCAGCCCCGTGACCGCCTCCGTCACCGTGTGCTCGACCTGTAGGCGCGGATTGGCCTCGATGAAGACGAAGGGCAGCGTCGACGACTCCACGTCGACCAGGAATTCGAAGGTGCCGAGCCCGCGATAGCCGACCGTCCTGGCCATGCGCAACGCGGCCTGCGTGACCTGTGCGCGCAAGGCTTCGGGCAGCGATGGGCTGGGCGCGATTTCCACCAGCTTCTGGAAGCGCCGCTGCAGCGTGCATTCGCGCTCGCCGAGGCTGGCCACATCCTTGCCGTCGCCCAGCACCTGCACCTCAATGTGCCGCGCGTTGCGCATCAGCCGCTCCACATACACGCCCTCGATGCCGAAGGCGGCCTTGGCCTCCGACATGCAGCGCGCGTGCGCCTGCGGCAGCTCCTGCGCGTCAAGCACCGCGCGCATGCCCCGGCCGCCGCCGCCGCCGATGGCCTTGACCATCACGCCCGCGCCCTGCGCATGCTGCTCGGCGAAGAAGGCCTGCGCCTGCGCGAGCGTCACGGCGCCGGCGCTGCCGGGCATCACCGGCACGTCGCACTGCGTGGCCAGCGCGCGCGCGCGTGCCTTGTCGCCGAACAGGCCCAGCTGCTCCGGCGTGGGGCCGATGAAGACCAGGCCGGCGTCCGCGCAGGCCTGCGCGAAGTCGGCGCGCTCGCTGAGGAAGCCGTAGCCGGGATGCACCGCATCGCAACCCTGCGCCCTCGCCACCGAGATCAGCGCCGCGACATCGAGATAGGCGGCGGGCCCGGTGGCATCGAGCGCCACCGCCACGTCGGCCAGTTGCGCGTGCAGCGCCGCCGCGTCGTCGCGCGCATGCACCGCCACGCTGGCGATGTCCAGGTCGCGCAGCGCGCGCACCAGCCGCACGGCGATCTCGCCGCGGTTGGCAATCAGAACTTTGGAGAACAGCAAACGAAACCTCTCAGCTTTTGTCTTTGAGCAGCCGGCGCAGCACCTTGCCGGCGCCGGTGGTCGGCAGTGCGTCGATGAAGCTCACGGCGCGCGGCGCCTTGTAGCTCGCCATGTTGTCGCGCGCCCAGGCCACGAGCGCGTCGGCCTCCAGCGCGGCGCCGGGCTTGCGCACGATGAAGGCCTTCACGACCTCGCCCTTCTCCGCATCGGGCTGCGCGATGACCGCCGCCTGCGCCACTGCCGGATGCTTGATGAGGATGGTCTCGACCTCTTCGGGGAACACGCTGTAGCCCGAGACCTTGATCATTTCCTTGAAGCGGCCGATGAAAGTGAGGTAGCCGTCGGCGTCGAGCTTGCCCATGTCGCCGGTGTGCACCCAGCCGTTGCGCAGCGTGGCGGCGGTGGCCTCGGGCTTGTTCCAGTAGCCCTTGAACGAGCCCTTGCTGGTCAGCACGATCTCGCCGACTTCGCCCACCGGCATGTCGGCCTGGGTCTCGGTGTCGATGATGCGGATGGTCACGCCCGGCACCGCGATGCCCTGCGTGCCCCAGCGCGGCGCATGGTGCGGCGTGTAGGTGTCGCAGGTGTGGGTCTCGCTCAGGCCGTAGGCGGCTTCGAACGAGGTGCAGTTGGGCGCATGCGAGCGCCACTGCTGCGCGAGCGGCTCGGTGAAGGTGATGCCGAAGCTGGTTACCGGGTTCATCTTCAGGCTGCCCAGGTCGAAGGCCGCGATGTCCGGCACCTGCATGCAGGCGACGTTCATCGGCGCGATGCTGTACCACCAGCTCACCTTGTACGCGGCGATGGCCTGCAGCACGGTGCGCGGGTCGAAGCGGTGCAGCAGCACCGAGGCCGCGCCGCTGAGCACCGGCACGTTCACGCCCATCAGCATGCCGGCGATGTGATACAGCGGCGCGATGGACAGCAGCACGTCGGCCGGCCCCACGCCGTTGCAGTCGGCCGCCGCGCGCGTCTTGAAGAGCGCGTTGGCGTAAGTGAGCATCGCGCCCTTCGGCAGGCCCGTCGTGCCCGAGGTGTAGGTCATGAGCGCCACGTCGTCCATGTCGATGGCCACGGGGTGCGGCCTGGCGTCGGCCTTCATCACGGCGAGGAAGTCTTCGCAGCCCTCGGGCACGGTGCGCGCTGCGTCGTGCTCGGCGGCCAGTTCGGCCGGCAGGTCGAGCGAGGGCTGCGCGGGCAGCAGGTCGGCGTAGTGCACCACGAACACATGTTCGAGCGCGCTTTCAGGCTGCACCTTGCGCACCACCGGCAGCAGCGGCGCGGCCGCGACGATCACCCGCGCCTTCAGGTCGTTGACCTGGTAGGCCAGTTCGTGCTCCTTATTGAGCGGGCCGCTTGGGCAGACGATGGCGCCGATCTTCTGGATGCCGAAGTGCGCGACCAGGTACTGCGGGCAGTTGTTGAGGAACAGCACCACCGGCTCGCCCTTCTTCACGCCCAGGGCCTGCAGCCGCGCCGCGAAGGCATCGCTCGCGCGGTCGAGCTCGGCCCAGCTCATGGCGTGGCCGTACCAGATGCACGCGGGGCTCGTTCCGCGCTCGCGCGCGTGGGTGCGCAGGTACTCGTGCAGGGGCTGCTGGGGGCGGTCGGGCAATGTCTCCATGGCGTCACTTTCTCAGGGTTATCGATAGCCGCCCATGCAGGGCGGGCGCTTGCCAATGCCGCATGGTGCACGAACAATCCTACCCATGGGTATAACTTCCGCGACACGGCAAAAACCCTCTGGAGACCAGAGCGAGACAACGACCACGCAGCCGCACCTGCCGCAGGGCACCGGCCGGCAGCGCGCCGCCACGCAAGGCACCGACCTGCAGCGCGAGCGCATCCTGCAGGCGGCGGCGCAGCTGTTCGCGGCGCAGGGCTACGCCAACACGACCATGGCGCAGATCGTTCGCGCGCTGGGCGTGACCAAGCCTTTCGTGTACTACTATTTCCGCGACAAGCAGGAGATCTTCGAGACGCTCTCGTGGGCCCCGGCGGTCGACTGCTTCACCGCGCTCGACTTCGCGGCCACCGACCCGCGACGCGCCAGCGAGAAGGTGCTCGAAGGCATCGAGCGGCTGATCCGCGCGACCATCACGCATCACCCGGCCGCCTTCTTCGCCTACCGCGAGCCGCAGGTGTACCGGCCCGAATACCTCGCCGCGCAGAAGAAGCTCGCGCATCACTTCTACGACCTGCTGTGCCCGCTGCTCGAAGAAGCGCGGCGCGACGGCGACCTCGACTTCACCGAGACCAAGATCACCGCGCTCGCGGCCTGCAGCCTGCCGGGCTTTCTGTACAGCTGGTACCGGCCGGGCGGACGCCTGTCGCCCGACGAGGTGGTGGCCGAGCTCACCAGGCTGGCCAGCCGCGTGATCGGGCTGCGAACGAAGACCTGACGACAACAACCTCCGGAGACAGACCATGAAGTTCAACCGTGCGCCATTGGCGCGGATCGCCCTTGCCTCTGTGCTTTGCATCGCGGGCGCTGCGCATGCCCAACAGCAGCAGCAGCAGACCTACAAGATCGCCTACATCGACCCGCTCTCGGGCCCCTTCGCCAATGTCGGCGAGCTGATGCTGATGCACACGCAGTACGCCATCGAGGACATCAACGCCAAGGGCGGCGTGCTCGGCGGCACGAAGCTGCAGCTGCTGCAGTTCGACAGCAAGCTGTCGGCGCAGGAAAGCCAGAGCGCGCTGCAGGCGGCCATCGACCAGGGTGCGAAGGCGATCGTGACGGGCGGCTCGGGCTCGTCGGTGGTCACGGCGCTGGTGCAGTCGGTGGCGCGCTGGAACCAGCGCAACCCGGGCAAGGAGCTGATCGTGCTGAACCATTCCTCCATCGACCCGGAGATGACGGGCAAGGCCTGCAGCTTCTGGCACTTCCAGACCGAAGCGAACACGGCGATGAAGATGAAGGCGCTGGCCAACTACATCAAGAAGACGCCCGACGTGAAGAAGGTCTATCTGCTGAACCAGGACTATGCGCACGGCAAGCAGTGGGCCAGCTATGGCCGCCAGATGGTGGGCCTCGCGCGGCCCGACATCCAGTTCGTCGGCGAGACGCTGCACCCCATCGGCCGGGTGAAGGACTTCGCGCCGTACATCGCCAACGTGAAGCAGAGCGGAGCCGACTCGGTCATCACCGGCAACTGGGGCCAGGACATGACGCTGCTGCTGAAGGCCGCGGGCGACGCGGGCTACAACCTGCGTTACTTCAACCACAGCGCGGGTTCGGTGCCGGGGACGGTGACCGCGGTGTCGCAGGCGAAGCTGGGGCAGTTGACGTGGGTGGCCGAATGGCATCCGGGCGAGGCCGACACGCCGAAGGTGGACGCGCTGGCCAGGGCCTACAAGGCCAAGACGGGCAAGGACTTCCTGGCGCCGCGCATCGACATGACGCCGCGCCTGCTGGCCGCGGCGATCAACAAGGCAGGCTCCACGGACACGGTGAAGGTGGCGCATGCACTCGAAGACCTGACTTTCGATTCGGTGGTGGGACCGGTGCGCATGCGCGGCGAAGACCATCAGTTGCTGCTGCCGCAGGTGGTCAACACCATTGCGCCGGTGGACGGCAAGGCCGTGAAGGTGGGCTGGGAGGGCACCAACTACGGATTCCGAACTGACGCGGTCTATACCGGGAACGAGCTGGCTCAGGGTACTGAGTGCAAGATGGTTCGGCCCTGACTCTTCCCAGTGGCTTCAGGTTCAGGGCGTGTGCGCAGGCCACCGGGTACTCCCCTCCGCGAATGTCCCCCGGGGCTGCGCCCCTCCTCCTTTATTTCGCTGCGGGGAGCAC